>JAJZAG010000007.1:0-23245 GCA_021799555.1 Deltaproteobacteria bacterium
AAGAACCGATGCTCAGTCTGCGGTCCGCCGTCGGCGGTCTGTTGGCGCGAGGCTGGGGCGCGTCATGTTGTGAGAAGATTGAGCTATCCGGCAGGCTAACTTTTTGGGACCGAAAGAATCGCGTCGTGGTGACAAGACTGAAGTCATGGCGAATTGGCGACGATCCTTTGCGAAAAAGACTGCTTCGCTCACCGCCGCGCTTCCGGGGAGTATGAAGCCTGCTTTGGCGATGCGATCGTGCTCCTGGGCACTACACTGAGCGCGCAAGCGGCGTGGCGGACGGATAATCGGAAAATCGAATCGGCGCGAGGAGCAGAGCCGACGACCACAAACCGGGCCGGGTGACTCAATCGGTTACATGCTGATTCCAACAGCGACAGTATAGCGGCGGTCGCCGACTTCGCAGCACAGCCGCTGAACTTCACGAACCTATTCACAGAGGCGCACTGTTTCATGCCAACGCCTTACTCGCATTGCGTGGCATTTATAATGCTTCCCCGTTCGGGGATTTTTTATTGCCGGCAGTGGCCGGTGCGCAGGTCGATTGCGACACGAGTCACGTATGCGAGGCAATTATGGACTTCGATTTGACCGAGGAGCAGCGGATGTTCCGAGACAGCCTCCGGAAATTCCTCGACGCGGAGGTCCGCTCGCTCGACGAGCGGTGGGGCGACCTCGAGATGACTGCGGAGCGCGCCAAGCCGCTGCTCAAGATGCTCATACCGTGGGGCTATGTGGGCAGCGAAGGAATCCTTGCCGGCGGCTCCGACCCGATTATTAGATGCGTTCAGAGTGAGGAACTCTCGGCTACTTTTCCGGGCCTGGCCGGGATGTCCGGGATAACCTCGGGCTCGGTCTCGCTGATCGCCGCCAATGCGCATCCCGATCTGGCGGAGCGTCTGGTTGCCCCGCTGTCTCAAGGTGATCTGATCGGATGCATCGCCACCACGGAGCCGGAAGCCGGTTCCGATCCATCGGGAATCCGAAGCCGAGCAGAGCGCAAGGGCGATCATTGGGTTATCAACGGCGTAAAGAGCTGGATCAGCAACGGGAGCGTCGCCGACGTCGCGGTGGTGCTGGCGCAAACCGATCCTGCGCAAGGACCTGCCGGATTCCGCCAATTCGTGGTTGAGCGGCAGAAATCGCCCTTCGAGAGCCGCGAGATTCCAACGATCGGACTGCGCTCGTTTCCCACTTCGGAGTTGTTCTTCAACGATGTTGAAGTGCCGGATACGAACGTACTCGGCGGATGGAACAGCGAACGGGCGGCGCCCGAACGCGCGTTTCAGCGCACGCTTCAAATGTTTTCGCATGCGCGCGCGGGCACCGGAATGATGGCAGTTGGAATCGCCCGGTGTGCCTACGAGACCGCACTTGAGTACGTGCAGATACGAAGGCAGTTCGGCAAGGAAATCATCCGTCATCAACTGGTCGCCGCGATGATTGCCGATATGGCGACCGAGATCGACGCGGCCCGCCTGCTGTGCCATCGCGCCTATCTCGCGCTTCAGCGCGGCCGCGCGGACGTGGAAGCCTCGATGGCGAAATGGTACGCGACCGAAGCGGCGGTCAAGGTCGCGTCGACGGCGATCCAGTGCATGGGTGCCAATGGACTCGCCACCGAAAACCGGGTTGAGCGATGCCTGCGCGACTCACGGATGCTGACGATGCCGGACGGAACGACTCAGATTCAAAAATTGATCATCAGCCGCGCGTTGACCGGGAGGTCGGCAATCCGATGAAACGCCAAATCGCTGCGGGCGGAATACTTGATCTCAAAGGGCGCATCGGTCTGGTGGCCGGCGCGCGACACGGCGCTGGAAAGCATATCGCACTGGCGGCGGGGTTGATTCTGTGCCTCGTATTCGCGGCCGGGCGTGCATTTTCGGATCGCCCGCAGAATCGCGCTTCTCACAGCGGCGGATTGTCCGGGCCGGAGCGCGCCGTGTGCAAGCGAATACGCATACATCCGCAGTGTCCGCGGGCGCACCTGGCATATGCGCAACTACTCGCCGGGCTGGGCCGCAATACCGAGGCCAAGCGCGAACTGGGCGCAGCTGAACGGCTCGAGCCCGGACTCCCGTTCGCTGCGCCCGCAACGGTGGAAGAACTCGCGCGTAAGCTCGGGATGAGCGAGCAGCTTCCCAAGCGCAAGCAGAACCGCTTCCATTATTGAAACCCAGGCGCTTGCTTCCAACCGGAGCGGCGGAAGCCGGCTGCGCAGGAATCGGCCTAAGTCGCGTGGCGGTGCGGACTCGAAGCGCGCGGCAATCGTCACGGTCAAGGAGCATGCGCGACTGCTCGGCTATGCGGCCCCGAGGAGCACGAGGCGCCGCGTACCAAGGGCAAACTGTGAGTGATCCATTTCCTCGCGACGATCAATCGAAACCGCAGCCAGAAGGATTAATTATGACACCAATCGCTCTTTGTCAGACGCGGCTACACAGCTGATTTCCTTGAAATTCCGGCGAGCCCGCGTGTTACGCCAATCTTCGGATTCCGCGCGAGAGGGGTATCAGGCTTTGAATGGTCCGCATGAACTCTTCGGATCCAATCGCGCGGAGACAGGCTGTCGTTGGTCCAAGGTGATGCCGCTGCATTATTCTTGGAAGGTCGGCCGCAGTCGTGACAATACTGGCGAGGGTCAGGTTCTTCACGCGACCCCGCTCAATGCGCGCGATGAGCGGCTGGCTCACGACGATCAGCTTGGCGAGCCGGGCCTGCGAAATCTGACGGCGTCGGCGCAGATCGGCAAGCTACTCCTCGCCCGTCATCGAGTTGAACAGCTCGGCAACTTTCTTCTCTTGCCCGTAGCGGCTGATTTCCTTGTCGAGCCATCCCGTGAAATTCGCTTTTTCCCTTGCTACCTCACTGGCCCACGATCTGAAGCTGCCGGACCCGACCTACTACATTATGCTGAATGTCATCGCGCTTTTTGATCGTTCCGTAAGGCAGCACGATGGGGCGGATGGGCCGGAAAGTATAGAAAATTCTGACTTGCTTACCACGCAGTTCAAATGATCCGTCGCCGACGAATTACGAGCGTGGCCCGCGCAGAAGATTGTGCGTTCTTCAACGAGATTGATCAACAATGCGACCTCAGCGAAGGCACGCACATCACTCAGGGCAGAGAGAAATTCCGCCACGCGCCTGCCCTGCTCTTCGACTTTCCATCCAGCGACGCCCGTGCGACGACATCAATGTTATCGCAAGTAAAACGTGCCTTCGGTCGCGAACGTCAACGGCGAGAGGCCCGAAAACCACACGAAGGTGTCTGAAGAACTAAAAGGTTGGCGCGCCCGGAGGGATTTGAACCCCCGACCCATAGATCCGTAGTCTATTGCTCTAATCCGCTGAGCTACGGGCGCGTCGGACCTTAGAAATTTTCATATCGCGCGGCGGCGGGCAAGATGCCGCTGGTGCGACGCAGTTTAATCGCGCGGCGCGGGAAGCGTGATCGTGACCGTCGTACCGATGCCGAGCTTGCTCTCGAACTTGAGGGCACCGCGATGCAACTGCACGATGTGCTTGACGATCGCCAGCCCCAAGCCGGTCCCGCCGAGCTCCCGCGAGCGTGCGCGATCGACGCGATAGAAGCGTTCGGTCAGCCGCGGCAGGTCGCGTTCGGGAATGCCCTCGCCGGTGTCGGCGACGGTCAGTGTGATGGCGGGCGCGGCGCCCGCTTCGTTCACCGAGGCTGCGCGCGCCGAAACGATCACGCGACCGTCGCGCGGTGTGTATTTGATCGCGTTGTCGAGGAGGTTGACCATCACCTGATGCAGCCGGTCGCGATCCCCGGCGAGACGTGGCAAATCGGCGGGACAATCGACTTGGAGCACGACGCCTTCGCGATTAGCCTGCTCGCGCATCAGATCGGCCGCTTCGGCGATTACAGTTCGCGGGTCGAGCGGCTCGAGGTGGAGCGGCGTGGCGCCGCGTTCGAGATCTGACAGCGAGATCAGATCGTCGAGCAGGCGCGCGAGGCGACGCGCCTGGCGATCGATGATCCCGATGAAACGGAGCTGGGTTTCCTTGTCCTCGACGCCGTGAATCAGCGTTTCGGAGTAACCGTAGAGGGCGGACAAAGGCGTGCGCAGTTCATGGGTCAGGTTCGAGATGAAATCCTGGCGGACGGTCTCATAGGCCTTCAACTGCGTGATGTCGTGAAAGACAAACACGCGCGCTGCGCCCTGCGAAATCCTGACCGGCGCGGCACTGGCACTCAAGTGGCGGGCGGCTGGGTTTTGGATCTGAAATTCAGCGGAGGCGGCCTCGCCGTTTTCCGCGCGAGTCGCGCGCGAAACGAAATCCTGCAGGCGCGGGTCACGGCACAACTCCACGAAATCGCGTCCGCGGTGGTCGGTTTCGGACTCAAGCGCGAACATCCGGCGCGCCGCCCCGTTGAGCATCACCACTTCACCTCGGCGCCCGACCACGACGACCGCCTCAGTCATGCTGCGCAGGATCGCCTCGGATTCGTTGCGCTGCTCGGCCAGCGAATCGATCTCGTCAACTATCGCATCGGTGGCGTCGAGCAGGCGATGCTCCGCACGGCTCATCGCGTCGTCGCCGCCTTCAAGGAGATGCGGCGGCGGCCGACGCGCCTCGAGCGCTGCTGCGATCGCGTCGAGCCGTTCAGCATGGCGCTCAAAGCCGCGCGCGATCGCGGCGGCGAACAGATAGCCGCCGCCGAGTCCCGCCGCAATCACGAGCAAGGCAAGCCACGGCGCAACCACGCCCGTTGCGCAAAGAATCGCGAGCAACACGGCTGCGGGCAGCAGGCCCGCGATAACCGCGGCGAAAATCCGGACTTGGGCGGTGCTAGCCAAGCGCCTCGGGGTTGAAGCGGTAGCCGACGCTGCGCACGGTCAGGATCATTTCCGGGTTGGCGTCGTCGCGTTCGATATGCTGGCGCAGGCGGCGGACGTGAACATCGACGGTGCGCGGTTCAACAAAAGTGTCGCGCCCCCAGACCATATCGAGCAATTGTTCGCGCGTATACACGCGCAGCGGATGCTGTACGAAAAATTTCAGCAGCTCGAACTCGCGCAACGCAAGGTCGCGGGGGACACCGTCGACTAAGACCTGATAGGAGCCGAAATCGATCTTGAGTCGGCCGCGTTCGTAGGTTCCGGCACTCTCGGCGGCGCTCGAAGCATTGGCGCGGCGAAGGAGCGCCTTGATACGCGCGACGACCTCGCGTGGGCTGAACGGCTTGACCACGTAGTCGTCGGCGCCCATTTCGAGCCCCAGCACCTTGTCAACTTCGGTGCCCTTGGCGGTGAGGATCAGGATCGGCAGCTGCGCGGTTTCGCGCGTCTGGCGAATCTGCCGGCAGATTTCAAGCCCCGGCATCCCGGGTAGCATCAGGTCAAGCACGACCAGATCGGGAGGACGGCGGCGCAACTTTTCGAGCGCCACAGGTCCGTCGGCGGCTTCCTCGACCGCGAAGCCCTCGCGCTCGAGGTTGTAGCGGACGAGCTCGCGGATGTCGGCTTCATCTTCGACGATCAGCACGCGTGCCCGCGTGCCCCGGCGTTCCTCGGCAGTTGCTGGCTGGCTCATTTTTGTTTTTTATCCATGTGACGGACTACTTTGCCGTGAACCATGAACATAACCATCTCGGCGATATTGGTCGCGTGGTCGGCGATCCGTTCCAGGTACTTAGAGACGAATAGCAGGCGTGTGGCGGGACCGATCGTGTGCGGATCCTCGGCCATGTAGCTCAGGAGCTCCCGGTAGATCTGGTAGTTGAGGTGATCGACTTCGTCATCGCGCTCGATCACGTTCTGTGCAAGCACCACGTCATTACGCATGAATGCGTCGATCGAGTCCTTAACCATCGATTGCGCAATCTCGGCCATCCGCGGCAGATCGACGTAGGGCTTGAGCTGCGGAACTTCGTTGAGCTCGAGCGCGCGCTCGCAGATATTGACCGCATTGTCGCCGATCCGTTCGAGATCGGTGGTAATCTTGAGGCCCGTGGTTATGAAACGCAGGTCGCTCGCGGTCGGCTGATGGAGGGCAAGCAGGCGGATGCACTGTTCGTCGTTGGCGACATCCATGCGGTTGACTTCCTCGTCGTTTTTGATCACCGCACGGGCGTGGTCGCTGTCGCGTTCGACGAGTGACTCGACAGCCTCCGCGATCTGGCGTTCGACGAGACCGCCCATTTTGAGCAGGCCCTGACGCAGGCCGCGCAAATCCTCTTCGTACTGGCGGTTGGTATGCTGCGGCTGCGGGTTGGTATCCATTATCTATGACCTCCGGGCGCTCTAACCGAAGCGGCCCGTTATGTAGTCTTCCGTCTCGCGGCGCTCGGGATTAGTGAAAATTTGGCGCGTCTCGCCGAATTCGATCAGGTCGCCCTGGTACATGAATGCCGTCAAATCGGCAGTGCGGGCGGCCTGCTGCATGTTGTGGGTCACGATCACGATTGTGTAGCTCGACTTGAGTTCGAGCAATAGTTCTTCGATACGCGCGGTGGAAATCGGGTCGAGCGCCGAGCACGGCTCGTCCATCAACAGCACCTCGGGCTCGACCGCCAGCGCGCGCGCCACGCACAGGCGCTGCTGCTGGCCGCCGGACAAGCTTGCACCGGGGCGGCGCAAGCGATCCTTGACTTCGTCCCACAGCGCGGCCTGGCGCAAGCTCTTTTCGACGATCCGGTCGCGCTCGGCGCGCGAGATGCGCAGGCCGTTGAGGCTAAGCCCAGCGGCCACGTTGTCTTCAATTGACATCGCTGGGAACGGCGTTGGTTTCTGAAATACCATCCCGATCCGCCGCCTGATTTGCACCGGATCGACTCCGGGCGCGTAGATATCTTCGCCGTCGAGCAGGACTTCGCCTTCGGCGCGCGCTCCGGCGACGACTTCATGCATTCGGTTGAGGCACCGAACCAGCGTCGATTTGCCACATCCAGACGGCCCGATAATCGCGGTGACGTGATTTTCGGGAAACGACAAGCTGATGTCTTTGAGCGCGCGGACAGCGTGGAAATACGCGCTTAAGTGCCGCACCACCAGTTTGTCGGCCATGATTATTCCGCCACCGCCAAGGTCCCCAATCCGCCCTGGTGAGTATTTATCATCACGCGCCTGAATCGGGAATCGTCAAAATCCCTCTCCACGAAATCGAATCTAGCCACGGAATGTTACCGCGCCGTTACGGCGCAAAAAACCCTGAATTAACCCGAGCCAACAGCCGCTCCACACGATTCAACGGCGCCACTCCTGTTGTTCACTTCGTGATTCGCTCCGCTCCGCCCATGTACGGACGCAAAACGGGAGGGACCGTGATGCTGCCGTCCTCGTTCTGATAGTTCTCGAGCACAGCGATCAGCGTACGGGGCAGCCCGAGGCCCGAACCGTTGAGGGTGTGCACGAATTCGGGCTTGGCGCCTTTTCCCGTGCGGAACCTGAGCTGTGCGCGGCGCGCCTGGAAGTCCCAGCAGTTCGAGCACGAGCTGACTTCGAGCCATTCACCGCATCCGGGCGCCCACATCTCGACGTCATATTTCGACGCCGCTGCGAATCCGAGATCGCCCGTACACATCTGGATCACCCGAAATGGAATCTCGAGTCGGCGGCAGATCTCACAGGCATTTTCGACCAGCTTCTCGAGCTCTTCGTCTGACTTCTCAGGATGCACCAGCTTGACCATCTCGACTTTGTCGAACTGATGGCCACGCTTGATACCGCGCACGTCGCGTCCGGCCGACATCTTCTCGCGCCGGAAGCACGGAGTATAGGCGGTAAGATAGATCGGAAGCCGGTCCGCATCGAGAATTTCGCGCGCGTACATGTTGGTTAGCGGAACTTCGGCGGTCGGGATGAAATAGAAATCCTCCTCGAAGTCACGGTACATCGTGTCGGCGAACTTCGGCAGATGCGCGCTGCCGATCACCGCCGCCGTGTTCACCATCAGCGGCGGCGCGACTTCGAGATATCCCTGCTCAAGCGTTTTGATATCAAGCATCCAGGCAATCAGCGCCCGTTCAAGGCGGGCGCCCGCGCCGACGAGGAAATGGAAGCGCGTGCCGGAGAGCTTAACACCGCGATCAAAGTC
The DNA here is from genome assembly GCA_021799555.1 of Deltaproteobacteria bacterium. GTDB lineage: Bacteria > Desulfobacterota > Binatia > Binatales > Binataceae > JBARDN01. The sequence continues at coordinate 8,068 of JAJZAG010000007.1, forward strand.
GATAATCCCAAGCTTTTCGCCAAGCTCCCAATGCGGCAGCGGCTTGAAGGAGCTGTACTCGCGCGGCGTGCCCTCGCCGCGGACGATCTTGTTGTCGGCGTCGCTTTTGCCGATCGGAACGTGCGGACGCGGCAGATTCGGCAGTTCTAGCAGCATCCGCTCGCACTCGCCTTCCAGCTCGGCGAGCTCCCGCTCGCCGGAGGTAATCCGGTCGCCGAGCGCGCGCATCTCGGCGCGCTTTGCATCGCGCTCTTCAAGCGAGGCCTTGCCGAGTTCCTTCGAGTCTCGGGCGCGGCGCGCGCGTAATTCGTCGAGCTCAAACTGAAGCTTGCGACGCCGCGCGTCGGAATCGAGCACGCGCTCGACTTCAGCGGCCTCCACGCCGACTTTAGCGAGTCCCGCTCTGACGAGTTCGGGCTGATCACGGATGAGTTTGATGTCAAGCATTCAGAACGCTTCCTTAAAGTGCCGGATACTGCGGCCGCAGCCGTCTTCTATAATCGCAATCACATCAAAACGCGCGTCGCGCCGCGAGGCGCGATGGTAGCCCACGAACGCCTCGGCCGCGCGGCGGATTTGCGCCTGCTTGGCGGGGCCGACCGCTTCCTCGGGAGCGCCCGCCGAAATGCCAGTGCGGCGCTTCACCTCGACGAACACGAGTGTTTCGCCATCCATCGCGACGATATCAATCTCGGCGCCCGCCGCGCGATAATTGCGTGCAACGATCCGGTAGCCAATACCGCGCACATAGCGCACTGCAATCTCTTCGCCGCGCCGACCAAAGCGATACCGCGCTACGCCCGGCATCAGGCTGTCACGCGCAACGACTGCGGATATAATCGCACTGACCCGCGTCCAGATTGCGCTGATCATTTTTGCGCCGCGCTTCATTTTACCCGGGACGTGCCCTTTTTCCCGAGCCGCATCCCGCCCTGATTGTGCCGCAGGCGTCGGCGCGAGCGAAGCACCCGGATTCAATTCCCGGCTTGCGAGCGACTGACACGCGGGCATGGGAATGTTACGATTTCGGGACGATGGCGGAAAAGAAAATTACCCTAGAGCAGGTGCGGCACGTCGCGCGCCTGGCGCGAATCGATCTTTATCCGGACGACGAGGAGCGTCTGCGCACCGACATGGACCAGATTCTGAGCTATGTAGATAAGCTCGGCGAACTCGACGTAAACGGGATCGAGCCAACCGTGCAGGTCGGAGAGTCGGGTGCGCCAATGCGGTCCGACGAAGTCACCAACTCGCCCAACGCGGAGGCGATGCTTGCCAATGCTCCGGTTCGGCATCGCGGCTATTTCAAAGTCCCGAAGATTATCGAATAGCCGGCGTGCAAATATTGCCGCATTAGCGGACTGACTATCGCGGCCGGAAATATTGCTAAAACGATGTCATCATCAACCGAATTAAATCGACTTACTATCGCTGACGCCGCCGCACTACTGCATAAGCGTGAAATTTCATCCGCTGAACTGACACGCGTCTGCCTCGACCGGATTGCGGCGGTCGAGCCGCAGCTCAACGCGTTTATCACGGTAACCCAAAAGGCGGCGCTCGAGCAGGCCGACGCCGCCGACCGGCGAATCAAAGGTGGCGACGCTCCGCCACTGTGCGGAATCCCCCTCGGAATCAAAGATATCTACGCGACCAAAGGCGCGACGACTACCTGCGCATCGAAGATCTTGAGCAACTTCGTTCCGCCATTCGACGCAACCGTGATCGCAAAGCTGCGCGGCGAAGGAGCCGTGTTTGTCGGAAAGACGAACATGGACGAATTCGCGATGGGTTCCTCGACCGAGAACTCTGCGTTTGGGCCCACGAAGAATCCCCACGACCTGACTCGCGTCGCGGGCGGCTCGTCGGGCGGCTCAGCCGCCGCGGTCGCCGCTGGCGAATGCCTTGGCGCTCTCGGCACCGACACCGGCGGTTCAATCCGCGAGCCAGCGTCATTCTGCGGCGTGACTGGGATCAAGCCGACCTATTCGCGCGTCAGCCGTTACGGCGTGGTCGCCTACGCTTCGTCGCTCGATCAGGTCGGACCGTTCGCCAAGACCGTGCGCGACGCGGCGATCCTCTTACGTGCGCTCGCGGGCCACGATCCGCACGACTCCACGTGCTCGGCGCGTCCGGTGCCTGACTACGAACGCGCACTGACCGGCGATGTGAGTGGCCTCAGGATCGGCGTGCCGAAAGAGTATTTCGTAGCCGGAATGGACCCCACCGTCGAACGCGCCGTGCGTGAGGCGCTTAAGTGCTACGAAGCGATGGGAGCGAAGCTGGTCGACATCACCCTGCCCCACACCTCTTACGCTATCGCGTGTTACTACCTTGTCGCGACGGCCGAAGCGAGCGCGAACCTCGCTCGCTACGACGGAATCCGCTACGGCGTCCGGGCCGCCGCCGAGGACATGATCTCGCTTTACGAGATGACGCGCGCGCAGGGCTTCGGCGCCGAGGTGAAGCGGCGCATCATGCTCGGAACATTCGCGCTCTCGGCGGGTTACTACGACGCCTACTATCTGAAGGCGATGAAGGTACGCACCCTGATTCGGCGCGATTTCGATTGCGCCTTCGAGGATTGCGACGTGATCGTCACGCCGGTGGCTCCCACCACTGCGTTTAAGCTCGGCGAGAAGATGAACGATCCCCTCACGATGTACCTGTCGGACATCTTCACGATTTCGGTAAACCTTGCGGGTCTGCCTGGGCTCGCGATTCCATGCGGCTACGACGCGAATGGCCTTCCGATCGGGATGCAGATTATCGGAGCACCATTTGCCGAAGAGACTATTTTGCGCACCGGCGATGCGTTCGAGCGCTCGGGCGCGGTTATCCCCCGACGGCCGGCGCTTTGATCGGACGAATACCATGAGTAATGAAGCATACGAAGCGGTGATTGGACTCGAGGTTCACACCCATCTGATGACAAAATCGAAGCTGTTCTGCGGATGCTCGACGGAGTTCGGGCGCGCGCCGAACGAAAACGTCTGTCCCGTGTGCATGGGGATGCCGGGCGTGCTGCCGGTTCTGAACCGCCGTGCCGTCGAGTTGGCAGTGCGAGCCGGGCTCGCTGCACACTGCGAAATTTCGCCGCGCTCGATTTTCGATCGCAAGAGCTATTTCTATCCCGACCTGCCGAAGAATTACCAAATCTCGCAATACGAAACTCCAGTCTGCAGGGGCGGCTATATCGAGATTCAAAGCGGTGATGGTGCGCCGAAGAAAATCCGCCTCGTGCGGATTCATATCGAAGAAGATGCCGGTAAGAATATCCACGAAGCCGACGCAAGCCTAGTCGATTTCAATCGTTCCTGCGTCCCGCTAATCGAAATCGTTAGCGAGCCCGATATCCGCTCCGCGGCCGAAGCCAGCGCCTATCTGCACGAGCTCCGTGGAATCCTGCGCTATATAGAAGCTTCTGACGGCAGGATGGAGGAAGGCAGCTTTCGATGCGACGTTAACGTTTCGGTGCGCAAACGCGGCGTGTCCGAGCTTGGCGTCAAGACGGAAATCAAGAATCTTAATTCGTTCCGGTTCGTCGAGAAAGCAATCGAATATGAGGTAAATCGCCAGATCGCGACGCTCGAGTCAGGTAGCCGCATCGCGCAGGAAACGCATCTGTGGGATCCCGTTCGCGAAGAGACGCGCCCGATGCGCTCGAAGGAGTTCGCCAACGACTATCGCTACTTCCCCGAACCCGACCTGCCGCCGCTCCTCATACCGCCTGCGATGGTCGAGGAAATCCGCCGCGCGATGCCCGAGCTGCCGTCCGACCGCCGTGCTCGATATATCCGCGACTTCGGACTCAGCTCCTACGAAGCGGGAGTGCTGACTGCGGAGCGCGAGACGGCGGATTATTTTGAGGGTGCATCCGTGGGGCTCAAAAATCGACGTACGGCCGCCAACTGGGTAATGACCGAAGTGCTCCGCATCGCCAATGAAACCGGACAGCAGATTTCCGAGGCGCTTCCATCAGCTCGCGAAGCTGGCGCATTGCTCGCGATGGTTGAGGCACAGCAAATCAGTCTGAATGCCGCCAAAACGGCATTCGCGGCCATGATCAAGTCGCGCAAGAGCGCTGTCGAAACCGTTGCGGAACTCGGTCTCGCGCAGGTATCGGACACGGTAGCAATCGCCTCTGCCTGCGACAAACTGCTCGCCGCGGAACCCGAAAAACTGGCGGAATATCGCGCCGGACGCGATAAACTTTTTGGGTTTTTCGTTGGCCAGGTTATGAAAGCGATGGGTGGCAAAGCCAATCCCAAAGTAATCAATGAAATCCTCAAGCAGAAGCTCGCAGGTTGACTGGCGCACTACGCGCGTGGGCGGAGTTTCAGAAATGCAGGATGGCGAAACGGATCGCCAGGCTTTAGCCTGCGCGACATGTCCTCGAATACCGAGCGCGGTTCGCCTTCGCCTCTACCATTCATTCCCGGCCGTAGCGCGAATACCGCATCGTCACCGAAAAACCGTAGTGACAACGTTCGGCGGCGGACACCGCCGTGCGTCGGCGCTCCGCCATGAAGCATAGCGGGGTGAAACACGATCACGTCGCCCGGCTCGACGCCCCATGACACTATATCCCAGCGCGAGCGGTCGGCCTCGATATTGGGCAGCCGTGGCATCGCGCTTCCTGCATAAAGTGGTGCGGTGTCGTCGGCGGGATCGAAACTCGAGCCGTTGTAGAGGACGCCGCGATGCGAGCCGCGAACAAATTCAAGCGAGTCTTTCGCGGCGACCGGATCGAACGAAATCCACATCACCGCGATCCTGTCGCCTTCGATTGGCAGGTAGGACGAATCCTGATGCCACGGCGTGCGGCGGCTCTCGCCGCCGTCTTTCAAGAACACCTGCTCGTACAAAAACCATACGTCGACTGCGTCCCACAGTGTCGCGACGATATCGGCGGCGGGCGATTTCCGAAGCATCCGCTCGTACGCAGCGACCGCGTTCGGGTTGAGCAGATCCTGGTAGAAGCGACCCGGCGCTCCGGCCGTTCCCTGAAACTGGTTGGCCGCGCGGCCGGGATTGGCAAGACTCCATTCGAATGCGGCTCGCGCATCAGCCAACGCGCCAGCGTCGAGCGCATTGGGCAGGTGGACGACGCCGTCGGCCGCGTAGCGCTCCCGCATCGAAACAATCTCGTCGCGTTTCATCGGATGTCACTGACCTCGAGAGGATTTAATCCAATTCCTCTTCGCACAGGACGATCCGAATCGTCAATGCTGACGATGAAACCGCACGATCATTTCGACGGACTTGCCGGAGGAGAATTATTCGAGCCGTTGAAGCCGCCGGCCGCCGCGTAGCCTCCAAGCACGCCCCCAGTGATTCCGGTCAAGACGCCGGCCGCTATCGCGCCCGCGCCAAGCCCGCCGGCGCTTGCCGCGATCGCGGAAGCCGCGGTCGGAGCGAGCGCGCAAGGCACCGTCGATTTGTAACCCGGCTGAACTACGACCGTGTTGGCAGGATTCGCGAGATTGGCGACTTCGACTGAGCCGTCATAGACGGCCACGTCCGTAAAACGATGGCATCCCTTGAAGTCGCTGCGATCGACGCCCTCCTGATAGGTCACGTCGTACTTGGTACCGCGTGCCGCTGCGACGGCGTTGGGCGTATTGACCTCGAATTTAGGCGGTCCCCCGGCGACAGCGTGTGCGACGTAGGAACGCACGGCACCGGCAAGCAAGCCGATCCTCGCCATCGTCGAGGTGCTCGCGGCGCGGGTTGGAATATCGAGCTTGATCTTTGACGAAGCACCGATTTCGAGCGTGCTCGTGTCGAGCAGAGTTACTGTGGCGCTCGAACCGGCGGCGGTATCAACCTGGTCGCCGTTGAATACGGGCATCCCAACGGTGGTGGCGGCCACTTTGCCGGCGTGCGTCACTTGGACGCGACCGCTCACAGCCGTGATGGTTCCGTCACCGGTTTGTGCGTTTGCACGGATAGAAGTAGAGATCGAAACGGCAATGGCGAGCAACAGGATACGTATCAGAAAGACCAAGGATGAACGGCTAGTTTGGGAAGAATTGAGGAGAAGCTTCAATATAATAACCTGTGGAAACTAAAAACGTCGACTGCGGAGGGACACCTGCCCAACTCCGTCGTCCCGACCCGCAGATAACTATCCCGTTCTGAACGACCGCAGAACTGGCCGCTAAGCAAATCAATCTATATTAAAGCCTGTGACGACAGTTAACGCAAATGCCCGCGACGTAAGACTCAGCTTCGAAAATTTGAGGCTAGCAACTCAATCATACTCCTTGGTACTCAAACGAGCGCAAATATGCTCATCCCTTTGGCAGACCCAAGGTCCGTTCGCCGATAATATTGCGTTGAATTTCGCTAGTGCCGCCCGCGATCGTATATTGGCGTGAGCTCAGCACGCGATTCATCCATCTCGGAGCATCCGGCACGGCAACCGTCGGATCTCCAAGGATTCCGTAAGTACTCAGTAGCTCGGTCGAAAACCGGGCGATCCTGACGCCAAGTTCAGACCCGAACAGCTTAAGGATCGACCCTTCCGGTCCCGGAGGCAGTCCCTTCAGCATCCGTGTAAGTGTGCGCAGGCGCGCGTATCTCGCGGCTTCGCAATCGATTAATAGCTCAGTCAGGCGCTGTCGAACCCATGCCTGTTCCCACGCAGGGCGCCCACCAAGTTCGACCGTTTTTGCAAGCGCCGCTAGGCGCTCGACTTGGCCGCGATGCCCGCCGCCACCGGCAAAGCCGCGCTCGTAGCTGAGCGTGGTCATCGCTACCTTCCATCCCTCGTTGATCCGTCCGACCAGATTCTCGCGTGGGACCGCAACGTTGTCGAAGAAGACCTCATTGAAATGTTCGTGCCCGTTCATCGTGACGAGCGGACGGACCTCGACACCTGGGCTTTTCATGTCCATCAGCAGATAGCTGATTCCTTTGTGCTTGGGCGCGTCCGGATCGGTGCGTGCCAGCAGGAACATTCGGTCGGCGTATTGCGCACCCGAGGTCCAGACCTTTTGCCCGCTGATTGAGAAGTAATCACCGTGGTCGACCGCTCGGGTGGCGATGTTGGCAAGATCGGAACCGGCACCGGGTTCGGAATAACCCTGACACCAGATATCGGCGGCGGTCAGGATGCGCTTGAGGTAGCGATTTTTCTGCTCATCGGTCCCCCATTGCATCAGCGTGGGACCACACATGTTGAGGCCGAAATAGCCAGGCATCACTGGACCGCGCGCGTGACCGTATTCCTCGTCCCAGATGAATTGTTCAATAACCGTGGCGGCGCGCCCGCCGTACTCGCGCGGCCAGGCAAGGCCGGCATAGCCGGCATTGTAGAGTTTGAGCTGCCATGCGCGGCGACGCTCGAAAATCGCGCGATTTGGCGCGACCCGCTCGTCTTGCGCGTCATCAACCTTCAAGTCTTCAGGCAGATTCGCGGCTAGCCACGCCCGCACGTCGCGCCGAAACGCCTTCTGAGCGGAAGAAAATTCGAAATCCACGCGCTCTTTCCTTTCTGCTCAACTCAGTCCGAAAGCCCTGGTGGCGTTGTCCCATAGGATCTTGCGGCGGCTGGTGTCGGAGATCGGTTGTTTCAGGATGGCATCGACTCCCCAGGGAAAAGTACCGTCAGGATGCGGGTAGTCAGTATCCCACAGGAAATTGTCGTCGCCGACAAGATCGACCGCAGCCTTCAGCGTCGGCTCATCGCCACGAAATGCGACCCAAAAATTCGATTTGAAATACTCCGTCGGGCGACGCTTCAAATACTCGTGCTCTGAGTTGCCGCTGAAACCCCAATGCTGCTCCATCCGCTGCAGCCAGTACGGAACCCATCCGCCGTCGGCCTCGACCTGCACCACGCGCAGCTTCGGGTATTTCTCAATAACGCCGTACCAGATAAGCCCGGCCATCGCCGCCATCGCCTCGAACGGATGCGACAGAATATGACCGGTGACGTGCGTGTCCATCCGGTCGCCGAACGAGGCGACCGAAGCAGAGGCGGAGTCGTGCGTCGAGATCGGAAGGCCCAACTTTTCAACCTCAGCCCACAGCGGAAGATAACCGTCGTGGAAAATCGCGCGGCCTCGAACCGGATTTGGCCGAACGTAAAAGCTGACTGCGCCGTTGCCTGCGGCGCGATGCGCTTCCTTGATTGATTCCTCGACGTCCTGCATCGGCAGGATCGCAGCCCAGCGCAGGCGCTTGGCGTCGCGCGAGCAGAAGTCGGCGCTCCAGTCGTTGTAAGCGCGGCAACACGCCGCAAGCAGCTTGGAATCGCGAAATTCGCGCCCGAGCATCTGGCCCGCGGCAGTCGGATAAATGATTTGGACATCGACGCCGTTTTCGTCCATATCTATAATCCTGCTGTCAGCGCTGAACCCAGTCTTCGCTGCACGCTCGAAACGCTTCATCGCCTTGCGCACTGCTTCGAGGAAGCCGGGCGCCGCCATCGGATACTTACCTTTCTCACGGGTGAACGGCTCGCCCTCGACCAGAAATGTGCGACGGCCCGACTCGGGCGCGACGCCTATCTTTGGCGCCGCGGACTTGTAGCGGCCGTCGATATATTTTTCAAAAACGAAATCGGGCTCCATAAGATGCGTGTCAGCATCAACTATTTTGAATCCGCTTTTCATCGTTCGATGCTCCTTCAAATTTCAGGTCCGCGAAACATGGTCATTGCCCGCGCGGGATAATCAGCGCCTTCATACCCTGGCGCGCGCGAAGTAGCTCGAAGGCTTCGATTCCGCGGGTGAGATCGTAGCGGTGCGTGACCATCGGGGTCAGCGCGATCTGTCCCGCGGCAACCATCGCGATTGCGCGCCGCCAAGTTTCGGGAGAACGGATGCGCGAATTGATCCACGTCACGCCGTGAAAGAAAAGCGCACGCAATTCGGCAGCGGTCAGGTCACGTGCGGGCCATCCGACTTCAACAAATTCGCCACCGCGCCGCAGTAACTCACGCGGCGAATCGATCGCGCCCGACGCGTCAAACAGCGCGTCGGCGCCGTCGGCGGGAAGCCTTGCGCGCACCTGCTCGGTCCAATCGCGATCGCTCGCGCACACAGTCGCGAATCCCATCGCTCGCGCAAGCTCGAGCCTGCCCGAGTCGGCCGTAAGACCGGTCATGACAATCGAACTCACGCCGAGCGCGCGTGCCGCGAGCGCAACCGATAGACCAATCGGTCCCGGTCCGGCGATAACGGCGCTATCACCGGCTTTGAGCGATGAGAGTTCGACCGCGTGCAGACCGGTCCCGAAGGGTTCGAGCAGCGCCGCGGTTTCGAAGTCCATTGTCGCAGGCACCAGATGCGCGTTGCCGACCGGCGCGATCGTGTAATCGGCGAATGCGCCCGACAGCGTCGTCGGCTGTGCGCAGAGATGGAACCGTCCTGCTCGGCACGGACCGCATCGCCCGCAATGCCCGAACGGATCGAGCGCGACGCGGTCGCCCGGTTTGAAACCGATCACTCCGCGGCCGATCGCGACGACCTCGCCTGCGGGTTCATGGCCCATAATAAACGGCATCCGCGCCACCATCCGCTCGGCGCCGAGTTCCCATTCGTAGATATGCAGATCGGAGCCACAGATTCCGCACGCGGCGATTCGGACCAGAAGCTGGTTATCGGCCGGATGCGGTGTCGGCAGCTCGACGATATCGGCGCCGAACGCGGCGCGCGTCTTCGCGATCGCTTGCATTGGTTGCCTCGTCAATTCAATACGACTTCGGGCGGCGCGGCGTCAAAGCCGGCAAGCTGCGCGTGCGCCCAATCAAACCCAGTGGCGCAGCGGAGCGCCGCGATAGCGCATCCGCGGCCGAATGAGGCGATTGTCGGCGTATTGCTCGAGCGCGTGCGCAATCCACCCCGCAGCGCGGCCGATTGCAAAGATTGCGGCCGCGATGCCGCGCGGAAATCCAAGCATACGGGTCGATACGGTCAGATAGAAATCGAGATTCGGGCGCAGGCGATCGCGCTTCCATACCGCCTCTTCAATCTTGAGCGCGGCGTCGAATAGCTTGCGTCCTTTGCGCCGCGCGAGAATCTCGGCATGCGTTCTGAGGAGCGCCGCGCGAGGATCTCCGGCGGAATAGATCGCGTGACCGAAGCCGGGGGGCAGGCGATGCTCCCGCGCAATCGCGTCGAGGCAATCTGCGACCTTGGTCCCCCCCGCAATTTGCGCGAACATCTCTTCGATCCGATCGCAGGCGCCGCCGTGAATCGGACCCGAAAGCGAGCACAGCGCCGCGAGCACCGACGCGAACAGGTCAGCTCCGGTGCTGGCGACAACACGCGCCGCGAAAGTCGAGGCGTTGAGCTCGTGCTCGGCGCAGGCGACCAGCACGCGGTCGAGCGCCGCCACTTCCCAATCCGGCGCGGAACTCCCAGCGACACTGAGCAACAGGCGCGCCGCCATTCCTGCTCCGGGAACCGTTCCCCCATCGACTCGATGAATCGCAAGCGCGAGCGGCAGTTGGCTGACGATGAGCTTGCCGCGGTCGATTCGCTCGCGCGGCGCCTGCCTGCGATCCCACGCCGCCAACGCAGGCAGCATCGCGGCCAGCCGCAAAAGCGGAGGCGCGTCGCTTCCAACGGTGTCAGTCGCGGCCGCGACCTCAGTGGGCATCTGCGCCCCGGCTATCTCGGCGCGCAACGCCGCGACCTCATCGGGTGACGGCCGTTCGCCGTTCCACAAGAGCAGGCAGACTTCCTCGTAGCAGGCGTGCTCGACGATCTCCTGGATCGGATAGCCGCGGTATGCGAGCTGCCCTTCGATAATCGAGCTGACGCCCGACTCGGCCACGATCACGCCGGGCGCCGACCCATCCGAACTTTTCGGCTGCGCCACTGTCACCCACGACGACGCATCGGGCAGCGCGCGTCCGCGCCTCCCGCGCTCAGGGGTCACGACACCACGCAGTGCCTCGATATCGGAGCGGCGGTAGAGCGCCTGCCTGCCAATACGCCGGCGGTAGCTTTTGAGCCATCCGCGGCTCACGTACGCATAGAGAGTCCCAAGCTTGACGCCAAGAGCGCCTGCGGCTTCGGCTGCCGTGAGCATCTGGGCGCGATCAGAAGTGCGAGTCCCCACGGGGTCATGACGCCATCGGAAGGCCGGGAGGTCAAGCGCGATTTTCTCGGTTCAAGTTGAATCCAGTTTCAACAACATATATACAGTTTAGACGCGAATCGAAGGAGTTGCTTCAGAATGACACCGCGCGCGACGTCCCTTCCGACATTGGAAAGCCTTAGAGATCTCGGCAGCCGTATAGATTGGAGCAAAACCGCAGGCGACTACGCCCAGTATCGCGCGGGATTCCCGGACCCGTTCTTTGAGCGGCTCGCGGGTATGGAAATAATCCGCGCGGGGTATGCGGCTCTAGACCTCGGATGCGGGACAGGCGCAATCGCGCGCGGTCTCGCAAAACGAGCGATGCAAGTGACAGGTCTCGATCGTTCACAGGCGATGGTCGAGCAAGCGGCCCGGATCGACCGCGAAGCGAGAGTCACGGTCCGCTATGTCACCACGACGGCTGAGAATACCGGTCTCGATGAGAAGAGCTTCGATCTGGTAACGGCAGGACAGTGCTGGCACTGGTTCGATAGCAGACGCACAGCAGCCGAGGTACGCCGCGTTCTTCGCCCGGGCGGGAAGCTCGTCATCGCGAGCTTTGACTGGATCCCTCTTCCGGGCAACGTTGCAGACGAGACCGAGAAGCTGATTATGAAGCACAACCGGGCCTGGAAGCTGAACGGCGGGATGGGGATTCATCCGCTATACGCCCACGTCCTCGGTCTGTCGGGCTTCCGGAATATTGAGACGTTCTCGTTCGACCTGGATGTGCCCTACACGCGCGAGTCGTGGCGCGGCCGGATTCGCGCGAGCGCGGGGATTGGCGCCGACCTTGACCAGGGCGCGGTAGAGCGCTTTGACGCAGAAATGGCCGAAATGCTCGACGAGAAATTTCCCGGCGATCCGTTGCCAGTGCATCACCGTGTCTTCGCCGCATTCGGCGTCACCGGCCGAGGGTCATTACGATAATGCTGAAACTTTAAGGAGGAGCCGACATGGCCAACTCGCCCAACGTGGTACATCAAGGAGAAATGCAGTGGATTGAGAGCTCGCGCGGCAGCGGTTTTGCGTTCAAACGCAAGCTGCTCGGGCAGGCGGCAAGCGGAGAGAAACTCGGATGCAGCCTGTACGAGATCGCGCCGGGCGCGTCGGCCTGGCCGTTCCACTATCACTGGGCCAACGAGGAGGCGATTTACGTCCTCGAAGGCGCCGGAACGCTGCGGCTTGGCGACCAAAAGATCGAGGTGAGCGCCGGCGATTATATCGCGATACCGGCCGGGCCCGCGAATCCGCATCGCCTCATCAATACCTCCGACGCACCGATCCGCTATCTGTGCTTCTCGACCCAAATCGATCCTGATGTGGTCGTCTATCCCGACTCGAACAAGGTCGCGGTCGGTGTCGGTCCGGCCGGGAGGAAGGTCTTCGGGGCAGTATATCGGCGGGGAACCGAGGTCGAATACTACGACGGTGAACCCGATGCGTAGCGCGAGAGCATCGCGCGCAGATTCGCTGGCGCGCCGCATAGCACATCAGGGCGGGAAGATTCATCGCGCGCCGCAGCCTCATCCGGCGCCGATCGTGACGCTTGCGGCGACGCGGCCACCCTCGATATTTCGCGCCGGATCCATAACTTTCGGTAATAGGTCCTACAGGGAGTGCCCCACCATCACAACCGCGAGGAGTATCTGGACGCGTGGACCCGCGCTGCTTCGGTGGCGCGCTTATATTCAAGAAGCTCTGAAACGGCATCATATGAGTGATACCGCGCGAAGGCACTCTTCGCATTTCTTTCTCGCAAATCAGCTAACGCTTCAGACCAGTAGGCAACGAGTGCGCGCCGGACGCCTTGAAGGTTAAACACTTTCTCCGCGTTGGCAAAATCTTCCAGAAAACTGATTGAAACGGCCCTCTCGCGCGCAGTCCGGTAAGGCGCTTCATAGACATCGCCGTCGTGCTTGCCAATCCAGATGATTGTGTCTGGGTAATCGAGGATGAGGCGGTCAAGAACGAGATGATGCGAGAATTTCTTGTCACCAGCCTTGCGTGTACTGAAGGCCACCTCATGCGGCCCGATGTTCAATGTGAACCATCGACCACCCACAGTTGAAGGCAACAAGCTCAGGGTCCACGCACCCTGAAGGTCGAGGCTGCCAAACAGACCCGACAACTCGAATAGCTTGTATAGGAAAAGCTCAACATCTCGATTCTTGAAAACCCGCTCCGTCGTCTCCCGATCGACGCGAAGAGGGGGATTCGTCTGCCTCAATCGCTTTCTCGCCTCAAGCGGTCGAAGATCAAAAAGCTCCCTGGGACCAGGCGCGTTTTGGGCACCCTTTCTTTCCCGAATTTGCTTTTTCTGGAAGTGTTTGTGTAGTTTGCCCTCGACAAGCCGCCAGTTAGTTACGTGCAGGAAATCGGATATCGCCCAAGGACTGAAATCCGCATACGGTGCTTTTCCGTTGATCGCTTTTAGGCGGTCGCTGATTGGCTTTGCCGTGCCGCCGATTTTGATATAGTCGCTGTTCTGCGAGACGAGAACGTAGACGAAGCCTCTTGACATGGTTCGGAATCTCCGGCGTTCTCTAAGAACTCATCGAGAGCCATCGTTGGCAAATCAGATCTGCGTTCGGATGCTTAGATTGACCCCATTAATCCCAAGCTTGCATCTCGCGGGCAGTTTCGGCTTAGCCCTATCGTGTCAATTCGTCGTCGTATGGACCGAACTCGCGCTCTTTCAAAGGCTTGAGGGAATATCAACCGCTGAAAGGTCGTGCCAATTGCGGGAGATGAAACATGGAATTCGGAACCCTGATCTTCACCAAGCCGGATCGAATCACGCATGATGTACAGCACGCGGAGGCGCGGGGATTTTCGCACGTATGGATTCCCGATTCGCACATGATCTGGGGCGATACCTACGCGTGCATGGCACTCGCGGCGGTAAGCACGAAGCGCATCAAGCTCGGAACCGGAGTCGCGGTAGCGTCGAACCGGATTGCGCCGGTCACCGTGCATTCAATCGCAAGTATCAATCAGCTCGCTCCCGGCCGCACGATTTTGGGCTTCGGCACGGGGCACACGGGGCGCCGCGTGATGGGCCTGCCGCCAGTACGTCACGAGGATTTCCGCGAGCAGGTCCGCGTGATTCACGATCTGCTCGAAACCGGCGAGGCAAATTACCGAACCGAGGGGCTCGAGCGCAAGATTCGGTTCCTGCATCGCGACCGCCGCTTCATTAACCTGGATGACAAGGTTCCTTTTTATGTCGCCGCCAACGGCCCAAAGACGCTCGCGCTAGCAGGCGAGTTCGGCGACGGCATCATCACTACCGGCATTGCAACGCCCGAACGCGTCGCCGCCGTGCGCAAGCACGCGCAGGCGGGAGCGTCATCGGTGGGACGCAACGCATCGAAACTGCCGATCGTCTCGTTGACCCACGTATGCGTTCTCAAGTCGGGCGAGGCTATAGATTCGCCGCGGGTCAAGGCGATGACGGGTCACTGGGTGATGGCTTCGATGCATGCAATTGTGGCTGGGTACGCCAGCCCCAATTCGATGCCCGCGGCGGCGCGTAAGATCTATGACGCTTACGCCGCACACGTTGCGCGCTCGACGACGGCGCCGACCGAGCGCTACCTTGATGTTCATATCGGACATTGCTCGTTCGTCGCGCAGGAGGAGAAGCAGTTTGTCACCGCCGATACGATCGCGGCTACGACGATCGTCGGTCCACGCGAGGCGGTCGTCGAGCAACTCCGCGCGCTCGATAAAGCGGGACTGAGCCAGGTGTTCCTGAACCCGCCGATGGACGGATTCGACGAATGCCTGGACGATATCTCGGGCGATCTAATCGGTCGAATCTGATTGCGCAAGCGCGAGGTGACGGACTTATTGCGGAACTAAAACGGATAGTTGATACCTGAGAATATTGAAGCGCCGTTGCCGCCGTAACCGATATCGACATAACCGACCACGAACGGTTCCGCGATTCCGCGAAATCCCATCCCGGCGGCGGGCTGCAAGTGGCTGACCGGGCTTTCGTTCGCGGAATGAAACACTTGGCCCGCATCGAGAAACGGCGCCAACTCGAGCACACCGTGAGCCTGAAAAAGGT
>JAJZAG010000007.1:23255-28560 GCA_021799555.1 Deltaproteobacteria bacterium
TGCTGACCGGAATGGCGAGCAGACTACTTTCGCCGGGACCGTCGCCGCCAAGCCAACTCATCGCCCAAAACGGAGTCTCGATGCCAGCGGGGATATAACGGGTATAGAGATGGGTCGCGATCGTGACTCGCTTCCCAACAGGAAAATAATGACGGATTTCGCCGCCAAATTCGTTGTAGGACACCGAGCTCATCAAGGCGCGATTGGTCGTACCACCAAACAAAGTGATCAGACCGCCATGGCGGGGGATATCGACAGAATCTCGCGTGTCGTAATTTAGAAAAGCCCGGGTACGGAATTCGGACCCGCCATTGAGACCCTTCAAGTTCGGAAAGAGCTTGCCGATATATGGATAATTGAAGGCGCCATGAGCGATCCGAACCATACGGGGGCGCAGATCTATCGCCAGATCAAGGTGCCGCGTGAAGTTGTAGGCAAGCAGTCCCTCGCCGTATACCTGTTCGGTCATATAGTTGGTCTGTGCGCCAAAAGAGGAATTGTCGCCCAAGCCGAAGAAGCGCTCGGTCGGATCGTGCTCGAACAGGAAGTGCGTTTCGATTGACCAATTACTTTCGCGCGTGATTCCAGTCGCCCAGTCACCCTCGAAATGCGCATACTTTCGCTCGGAAGCGCCCCCGATCACGAACCATTGTGTATCGGCTGACGGATAGGCGAGGTAGCGAAAGTTTCCACCAGGTCCAAGGGTCGTGTTCCAATTTATGTCGGGCGCGATGATGTCTTCGATATTTCCTTTACCGTCGTTTTGCAGAAACACCGCCAACAAGCCAACAAACGTGCCAGTGTTGGGGTCCGTTGCAATTTCAGGTACGGGAATAACCGGCCAGCTCGTTGGATCAAGTAAACTGTAGGCGCCTGCAGGCTTACTGGTACCGGACGACGAAGGACCACTCGATCCCGCCGCCTGTTTCTCCCCCGGCGACGCGGTGGCCACGGGCTCCGGTTTTGCCGAGCCGGGCGTCGCGCTTGCACCGGGCGCAGGGGATAGAACCGGAGTACCTGCCGAATCGTCGGCGCGGGCGCCCAGCACACCGGTCAACATGAAAACCGCGGCGAGCGCGAGCGCAACGGGTAACCCTCTCATCGGCAACTGGAGTGCGGTAACTTTATCTAGATCAGGCGACTCGCCGCACAGCACGGTCGATCATCGCAGGGACAAGAGCCTGACAGACCCGCCATCGAGGATCAACGGGCAGCCGGAAAAAAAAGAAAAAAAGTGGTCGCCGCTTCGACGCTCAATTGCGCGGACACTCGGAAACCGATGAGACACGGATAATAAACGGCTGACACCGCCGAATCGGGGCGCTTGCATCCGCAATTGGAACACGGCGGCGCTTTTCGCGCCGGTAGCGATCGTGTAAGGATTTGCGCATACCGGTCCTCGCGCCCGGACTTCGGGCGCGCGACCCAGGAGGAATGCTTCGATGGCCAAGCGAGACGGCGGCGAACTGATAGCCCGCGTGATGCGGGAGAATCGCGTTCGCTATTGCTTTGCAATTAACGGCGGACATCTTTTTCCGATCCTCGCGCAACTGCGCGATCACGACATCAAACTCATCCACATGCGCCACGAACAGGCGACGGCTTACGCCGCCGATGCATATGCGCGCACCTCGGGCGAGGTCGGTGTGTGCATGGTCACGGCGGGATGCGGCTTGACCAATGCTGTCACCGGACTGTGCGTGGCGGGGCTGACCAACAGCGCCGTCGTCTGCATCTCTGGACAGCATCCCAACACCGAGGACCATCTCGGCTCGTTCCAGGAAGCCTACGGCTCGGAAGTGGTGAAGAGCTTCTCGAAGTTTACCAAGCGGGTAACCGATTGGAGCTCAATCGAGTTCGACTTGCGTTCGGCGTTTCGCGAGGCGATATCGCCACCGCAGGGTGTCGCGCTGTTCGAGATACCGCAGAACATTCTCTACCATCACGAAGACGAGGAACGGCAGCGTAAAGGAGCGCGCGGCTTCACGCTCGACGACGTGCGCGGCGCGGGCGACCCGGCAAAGATCGACAGGGCCATCGAGATGCTGCACGCGGCTGAGCGCCCGGTTATTGCCGGTGGCGACGGGCTGTTCTGGTCGCAGGCTGGCGCCGAACTGCGCGAGTTCGTTGAGCTGACCGGAATTCCGGTTTACACTCGGCGCGCCGGACAGGGTGCCGTCTCCGAAGAGCATCCGCTCGCGATCCGCGGAGCGTGGAAAAAGCCTTTCACGGGACGCGCCGACGTGGTACTCGCAGTCGGCTTCCGCTTTTGGAGCGGTGAGCACTTTGGGCAACCGCCGACCTGGACCGACAAAGCCAAGTATATCCAGGTCGATCCCACTCCGACGCGAATCGGGTGGCAGGTCAACGCCGACTTACCGATCGTCGGCGATTGCAAACTCGTGCTCCGGCAGATGATCGACCGAATCAAAGAGAACAAGCTCGACTTCTCGAAAAATAAGACCTCCGAGTGGACCAAGGAGGTCGCGGCTACGCGGGCGCGCTTCGAGGCGCAGATCAAGGAGCAGAACGGCAAGGTGCTCGCCAACAAACCGATCCATCCGGCGCGCCTGTGCGAGGACTTGATCAAGGTACTCGATAAGAACGCAACCACAATCATTGATAGCTTCACGCTGTCGGGTTGGATGAGCCGCGCGTTCACTTGCCGCTTCATGGGACAGGTGGTTGACGCAGGACCGCTCGCGCCGGTTGGCCACGGCGTCGGGATGGGCATCGGCGCACAACTTGCTCGGCCAGGGCAGCAGGTGGCCGTGATCGCGGGCGACGGAGGACTCGGGATCGGCGGATTCGATATGGAAACCGCTTCCCGCTACAAGCTCCCGATCGTCACGGTGCTATGGAACAACAGCTCATGGGGACCGAACTTCGACCAGATGCCGGGACTGAAGGGGAAAACCGACCCGTTCAACATGCTCAAGGATATCCGCTACGACAAGATTTTTGCCGAGATGGGATGCCACGGCGAGAACGTCGAAACGCCCGAGCAGATCATCCCAGCACTCGAACGCGCTTTTAAGTCTGGCAAGCCCGCGATGGTCAACGTGATCGGCGACACCAGCGTTGGTAACGCGACGCTTGGCGGCAATCTGCTCGGCTCGACGGGTTCGAAGGGCTGACCCGCCGCGAGGCGAAACCCAGCATCAGCCGCGGAAGGCGATTCACGCGTCTTCCGCGGCTGCTTTCTTTGCCACATGAAACTTAGAGTATTACTTCTGATCCTCGCTGCTTGCGTGATCGCCGCGTGCAAAACCGCAACCGCTCCGCTTAGCTGTCCGCACGGTTCACAGCCGATGGGAGCGCGGCCGCCGGCCGGCGACGAAACCTGGTGCCAAAAAATGGTGGATGGCCAGCCGGTCAAGGACGGCCCGTTCGCGCTATATCGCTCCGGCGGCACGCTAATGCTTGAAGGCTCGTACCACGATGGAAAACAGGACGGCGAATGGACGATGTGGTACGACAATGGACAGAAGGCCTCGGTCGATCACTACAAGGATGGCGTCCAGGACGGCGAGCATATCGGCTGGTACACCAACGGAAAAATCTCCGCGATGGGGATTTACAAGAACGGCAAGCGCGAAGGCGTATGGAAGCGATGGGATGCCCAGGGATTCAAGAACTGGGAAGAAGTTTACAAGGACGATAAGCGGATTTCGTGAATCCAATTGTTCGAGCCGCGCCGATCGAGTCCGGACGTGACCAGCCGAGTGTCAATCATCTCCGCAGACCTTGCCGATCCGAAGCATGCGTCCGTAATCCTCGAAATGTTCGATTTATATATGCGCGACCCAATGGAGGGCGGCATTGCGATGCCGCCGGAAGTCAGGCGTAATCTCATTGCCGGCCTGCGCGCGCATCCGGCGTGTCACGTTTTCATCGCCTACCATAGTACCGCCCCGGTCGGCTTCGCCATCTGCTTCCTTGGATTCTCGACCTTCAATGCACGCCCGCTCCTCAATATCCACGACATTTCCGTGACTCCTGCGATGCGCGGGCGCGGTGTTGGCAGGGCGATTCTTGAAAAGGTAGAGGCGACGGCGCGTAAATTGAAATGCTGCCGGATGACGCTTGAGGTACGAGAGGACAACCACGTCGCGCGCGGGCTCTACCGCAAATTCGGCTTCGCGCAATCGACAATCGGAACTGTAAAGCAGGAGTTCTGGGTGAAGCCACTCACACGAACGCGCGCCCATCCAACCTCGCCGACCGCTGCCAGCGCCAGCGCGTCTACCGCAAAAGCAGGGACATAATAGACTTCGGGCGATCCCCACACGGTGGCCGCAGCCGCCCGCGCTCCGATTGCGAGCGGCGCGTCGAATATCTGAGCGACATTGGCGTTAATCCGAAGACTGTTGGGCGCAAGCGGTTCCGCGAGCATCCCATCGCGGATCAAATAAGAGTCGCCGCTGACCGTGCAGGTAAAGTCGCCGGCGCGTTGACAGTTGATCGGATAGGTGTACCATACGCGACCGACATAGATTCCAGCCTTGATCATGCGGATCATCTCGCGCTCCGAAATCCCGCCGCGAGCGCGCATGATCAGGTTGGTTCCCGAGCTGCCCGGATGCGAATCAAAGCGGCGCCCGCCGCCCTCGCCGAGCCGATAGCCGCTGACGGGCGGGAATTTCGCGCCCGCACCGTTGGCACCGAGCTTTTCACCGAGCGCGCCATCGGTTTCTAAGCGATGCGAATCATAAACCGTCGAGAGCAGACCAACCAGGTACCCGTCGCGAACCAGATCGGTGCGTCGCGCGGGAATTCCTTCGCACGTGATACGTCTGTGAACCGCCCCGCCGCGGGCGCGAGGATCGTCGAGGAGCGAAAGCCGCCCGTCCATCACGCGCTTTCCGAAGCGTCCTTGATAGGCGGAGTTCGAAGCGTGGAAGGCGCCTGTGGTCAGCGAGCCCATCACCATGTAATTGAGAATCTCCGCAACGGGCTGTGGTCCGAGCACTACGCGGTAAATTCCCGATGGCGGCCGCACTCCGTCCACCAGGGTCAGCGCCCGGCGCACAGCGTCGCGCCCGAGACGCGAGCTTGCTTGACGCAAACGCGCACGCGAGGCGCCAATCGCACCGGCGGTGCCCTTGGCATCGAGCGATTCGACGATTGCCGTAACCGAAGAGCTGAAGTGCGCGCTTTCGTCGCTGCGCACATCGGAGAAATTGGAATTGGCGAGCGCGATCCGATCCCGGATAATCGAAATATCTCCACCCATCACGAGCCCGGGATTCTCCCCTCGTGATACCGTGCTGTTCTGAAAGGTCTCGATCGCCGAGCCAATCAT
>JAJZAG010000205.1 GCA_021799555.1 Deltaproteobacteria bacterium
CGTAAATGAACCGGCCGCGGAAGCGACGATTGCTGCATTGCCGGCTGCATCAGCGCCCGCGATCGGAGGTGCTCCGCCGGCACCCGAGGCGGAGGCGACGCCGGCCGCGGTCTTTACTCACGCTCCGGCGATCGCGCGCCACGTGCCTTCAAGCAAGCCGAAGACCGCGGCTGAGCCGCCTACGCGAGTCGCGTCGGCTGGACCGGCGAGTGGCGAGGATTCCGGCGGAGCGTTCGGCGGACTTCAGTTCTCGAATAACAAGGAGCCGATCAATATCAAGTCGGACACAATGCAGCTCGATTACAAGGGCAATTCCGTACTGTTCACCGGCCATGTCAGCGCCGTTCAGGCCACCGGTCATCTGACCAGCAACCGCTTGCGGGTGAACTACGGCCAGGGCTTTAAGGACGTGCGCGAGATGATCGCCGACGGAAACGTGCGGATCAGTCAGGACACGCGCTGGGCAACCGGCGATCACGCCGTGCTCGACCAAACCAAGCACACCGTCGTTCTAACCGGCAGCCCGGTCGTGCACGATGGTACCGATCAGGTTACGGGACGGCGCATCACGGTTTTTCTCGACACAGGCCAGAGCGTGGTTGAAGGCGCACGGGCGGTAATTTTCCCGAAATCGTCCTCGTCGCCGGGACAGACCCAGGCTGAAAATACCAAGAGCAAATCCGCGGAGACGCCGTAACGCGCTGAACCGATGCCGCTCGAAGTAAAGCTCGGACAGAATCTGCAACTCCGCCAGCAACTGGTGATGACGCCGCAGTTGCAGCAGGCGATCAAGATTCTGCAGCTTTCGCTGCCGGAACTTGAAATGACCGTTCAGTCGGAACTCGAGCAGAATCCGATGCTCGAGCCGCTCGACCAGAGCCCCGCCGAGGCGGCCAGCGACACACCGATCCCTGACGAGGACAGCGAGCCGCCGGAACCCGATCGCGCCGAAGCCGAGGTCTCGCCGGTTGGCGAACCGGTGGATGATTGGGAACCAGGCGCCGGCGCACCGGAAGAACCGATTCGCGTGCTCGAAACCGAAGCGCATGACGCGGCGATCGAGATTCGCGAAACTGACGGACTCGAAAAGCTCGATTGGCGCGAGTATCTCGAAACCTACTCGAACAACTGGCAGGAAAGCGCTCCGCCCGACACCGACGACGACCATCGCAGCGCGCTCGAAAACACCGCGCTTAGGCGCGGCTCGATCGAAGACCACCTGATGTGGCAGCTCAGGATGTCAAGTCTCAGCGAAGCCGACCAGCGTATCGGCGCTACGATAATCTATAACCTCAACGACGACGGTTACCTCGAAACACCGCTCGAGGAATTGGCTGCGCAACTCGAAATCGATACCGCCGATGTCGAGCGTGTGCTGCGCCGCGTGCAGCGCTTCGATCCGCCGGGCGTGGCGGCGCGCGACCTGCGCGAATGCCTGCTTATCCAGCTTGCCAATCTGGGAATGGAAGATTCGCTGGCAGCGCGGGTGGTGAGCGATCATCTCGACCTGCTCGAGAAGCATCGCTACGGCGAAATCGCCAAACAGCTCGGCGTCAGCGTCGAGATGATCGGCCACGCGCACAAGGTAATCGCCCTGCTCGAGCCGAAGCCGGGACGCGACTACGGCGGCGCGGAACCGACCTACGTGGTCCCCGACGTTTATATCCACAAGGTCGGCGAAGACTACATGGTGACGCTCAACCGCGATGCGGTGCCGCGCCTGCGGATCGCGGGCTACTACCAGCGTGTGATGAACGACGCGAATTCGGCGCCCGAGACGCGCGAGTATCTGCAGGAGCGGCTGCGCTCGGCCAAGTGGCTGGTTAAATCGATCTATCAGCGCCAGCAAACCATCTTCAAGGTCGCCAACTCGATCGTCAAGTTTCAACGCGCGTTCTTCGACCACGGCGTGAGCCATCTGAAGCCGCTCGTGCTCAAGGATGTCGCCGACGATATCGGGATGCACGAATCCACGATCAGCAGGGCGACCGCGAACAAGTACGCGCACACCCCGCAGGGCATTTTCGAGCTGAAATTTTTCTTTACCTCGGGAGTCAAAGGCTCCGGTGGAGAAGATGTGAGCGCGGAGACAGTCAAGGAGCAGATTCGCGAGCTCGTTTCCGCCGAACCGCCGAACAATCCGCTTTCGGATCAGGCGATCGCCGAGACGCTGCGATCGCGCCAAATCAATATCGCACGGCGCACGGTCGCCAAATATCGCCAGGCGCTCGGGATCCTGCCCTCGGCGAACCGCAAGCAAGTCGGATGAACCGTCAACTCTGGAAGTGAGGCTGTATGCAGAACAAGCAATCCCCGGGCAAACGAAGCCGCGCGGCGGTTCGTAAAACCCGCCGCACCGCTCGAATCGGACAACCCGCGCAGACCACCGTGACCGTCACCTTTCGCCACGTCGAGCCAACCGAAGCGATTCGGCTTTATGCCGAACGCAAGCTTGGCCACCTGGGAAAATACGCAAAACAGGCCTGCGCCGCGCACCTGATCCTGTCGGTTGACAAATACCGCCAGCACGGCGAAGTTACGGTTAAATCCGGTCGATTCTCGATGACCGCGGAGGACGAGTCGAAGGATCTTTACGCGGTGATCGATTTGCTCGCGGACAAAGTGGCGCGCCAGTTGAAGCGCCAACTCGAAAAAATCACCGCGCGCAAAACGCGTGCGCTATCGACCGGCGAGGTGCTGAGCGCTGCCGAGGTAATTGAGACCGAAATCGATTGATGCAAGGCCGAACGCCTGACGCCGCATTCTCGTGTCCGGCAAGTCCGCGCCGAACGCGGGTATTGCAGCTTCGAAAATCAGATCGCGAACTCAAGACCGCCAAGATAAAAAAGACACCCTGATGAAGATTACCGAGATTCTGAGCGCCGAAATGGTTCTGCCCGACCTGAAGGGGAATACGAAACCCGAAGTGCTCGGAGAGTTGGCGGCGGCGCTCGCCGCGCATTACCCCGAAATCAAACTCGCCGATCTGAGCGCGGTGCTGCTCGAACGCGAGCGCCTGGGCTCGACCGCGATCGGCGACGGAATCGCGATCCCGCACGGCAAGCTTCCCGGGGTCACGAAAATTCTCGGCGCCTTCGGTCGGCATCGCGAGGGCGTGGATTTCGAGTCGCTTGACGGTAATCCGACCCAGTTGTTTTTCGTCCTTGTCGCCCCCGAAGACTCCGCAAGCCTGCACCTCAAGGCGCTGGCGCGCGTCTCGCGTCTGCTCAAGGACAGCACGTTCCGCACTCATCTGATCGCGGCGCAGAGCGCGGCCGAGATATACAAGCTCGTCAAGGACGAGGACGCGAAATACTGACGCGGGCGCCGCGGCGGTGCAAGGCACGATGGCCATGCCGGCGTCAGGCGCATCGGTAAAACCGCGGCTGATTATAGTCACCGGAGTTTCAGGCTCGGGACGCGCATCCGCGATGCGCGTGCTGGAGGATCTGGACTTCTACTGCGTCGATAATCTTCCCGTCGCGCTTGCGCCCGAGGTTTTGCGGCTCGCCGCCGGACTCGACCCGGCGCTTGCGGGAGTGGCGCTAGGGATCGACGCGCGCGAGCGCCTGTTCTTCCCGCAATGGCCCCGCATCTTCGCCGACCTTGAACGCGACGGCGTGCATCCGGAGATAATCTTCCTGGACGCCTCCGATGAAGTCCTGGCGCGCCGCTACTCGGAGTCGCGCCGGCCGCATCCGCTGGCCGAAAGCGGCTCGACCGTCGCCGAGAGTATCGGCCGCGAGCGCCTGGCGCTCGCCGAGATGCGCGACCGCGCAAGCCGCGTGATCGATACGACCACGCTTACCGTGCACGAGCTGCGCGAAGTAGTGATGGCGGCCGTGATCGGCGCGGCGGCGGGCTCAAGGATGGCGATCTCGATCGTCTCGTTCGGCTACAAATTCGGCGCGCCGGTCGGGATGGATATCATCCTCGACGTGAGATTTATTCCAAACCCGTTCTTTGTGCCCGAGCTGCGCCCGCTCGACGGCACTGACCCGCGCGTAACTGACTACGTGATGGCGCAGCCCGAGGCGCGCCAATTCATAGAAGAAACCGGCCGCATCCTCGACTTCCTGATCCCGCTCTACCGCCGCGAAGGCAAGAGCTATCTGACAATCGCGCTAGGATGCACCGGCGGACGCCATCGCTCTCCCGTCCTGGCGCGCAAAATCGCCGAGCGCCTGCGCGCCTCGGGCTTCGACGCCACAGTCCGCGACGCCCACATCGCGCGCTAGCTCGCGATTGATACACGGTCGAGGGAACCTGCGGCCGCTGCGGCAACTGCAAACCGCCAGATCGAGGCAACGATCTCCATATTGCTGACAGTATTCCGGCTGGGCGGCGAGTTCACCGCCCAGAAGGTCGCGACATCCTTGAGGGGGCCGATGTCCAGGCTGTCGGCTCAACCCCAGTTGGAGCACAGTCTCTTGCTGGCAACTAGCGTACTCATTGCGATGCCCGCTGCCCAATTAAGAACATTGTGGGACCGGCATCGCGAGAGAGCGCCGGCGACCCACCTGTTGGTAAACGTATAGTCTGGCAGTCGCTCAGGAATCCCCGTGGTATTAAGTTCACAAATTGGGTGCCGATCTTACTAAGCGAGCGGCCGCATCGCGGACGGTAAGCACGAAATGGGCGATCTAGAAATGGAAACGAAGTTGATCACGATAGTGGCGCCAACCACTCCGACGTGGGCGGTTTTCGCGGCAGAAGAGGGCGACGATGGGGAGGTCTGGACAGAGCGAGTTCATCTCTGGGCGCATACTCGTGCAGCGCTTCCGCCAGATAGAGCGGCCGACGAAGAGTTCCTCGGGAATGAAGTGCCGCCAGCGCGTTCCAAAATACAAGGCATGGTGCTTTGCGAGGGCGACCTCGTGTTAACGCGTGACACCAATTGGCTCCTTCTCGGGTACAGCGAGGACGAGACACCGCGTACCGAAGATTGGGCGGACCGGATTAAGGTCGAGCGCCGCCTGTTCGCACGTAAGATGTGCTAGATTGGACGAGATGTCCGGCAAGGGCGCAACGTGAAACCGGACGCGTAGGAAAAATGCGCCTCCCCGGGGATGCAGATTCGATGTGACGGCTACTTGCGCATCTGGTCCTCAGTGCCCTCCGAAGACTAGCCGCCGCTTGCGGCCATCGCTCTGAAAATATCCGGTCGAAGCCGATCGCGCCACGCGCATTGGAGGAGTGGCTCGCCTGTTAAACTGGGATAGTCGGGCGAGATAGGACGGCCGTTCCGGTCGCTGTCAACCGCACGAGAGACGGCCGGGCTGACAATTTTTTCGCTCGTCGCGAGGCGTACTGGTTAATCCATGATCGAGCCGGCATCGACGTTTAGGGTCTGGCCAGTCATTCCTGCCGGCGCGTCGACGACCAGGCACAGCGCCACTGGCGCGAGGCTCACATTCACGCGCGGCCGGTCCTGCGCTAATCCACAGATCCCAGAACAGAGGCCGCCATATGACCGGATCCTCCGCGCCTTGCCGCCTGGTTCATCTTCGGATGAGGGTTAGCCGATGCCAGCAACATGCCATTGAGAACAAATGGAGCGATATCCGCCAAAGATCCCATTGGTCCGCGGCCGAAAAACCACTTTGAGCGGCGAGTGACGGTGGTGACGCTCCGCTCCGCTAGCGCACTCGCGCTTCTCGTGCTTACCTCCTGCGGACCCACGATCCAGCAGTCAACAACGCGGGCCGAAATCGCAGCCGCTAGCGCCGAACGATCAGCAGAGGATGCGGAACGGGCCGCGACTCTAGCGTCGAGAGCAGCGGCTCAGGCGACGAAGCTAGCGGACGAAGTAGATGAGCACCTTCGCCGAGCAAATGAAGCAGTAAATAGATTAGAGGCTCCAAGTGTGGTCCGTGGTGACCTGTTGGTGGCGCCTACCGCGGGTTTACCGATACGCTGGTGCCTTATGGGGCCGCCAATACTTCAGGGCTGTCCAGATTGCTCGGAGTCCATCGAGTGGCATGCGCCACGATCGAGTTTTTGGGTCGGCGATATATTCGAGTCGAAACGCGACTGTCACACAGCGCTGCGAAAGTTCCGCCGACAGATTCTGCGCTCGGGCGGCGAGGGTTTGCCATTCAGGAATTTTTGCGCTGCCTGCGCGAATGACGCAGATGAGGACGGCGATTAGGCGCCACCGCGCTGCGGTGCTGAGATCCGAATCAACGGTACGGTACGGAGACCTTCGAAATCGAACGAACACCCCACCGCGCTAATAAAGATCGGGCGACCGATCTAATGGCTTGCCTCATGCGTCGTCGCAGTTATTTTGCACGCCGAGAGCCTCCTGGCGACGCCGCAAAAGCTGGCGCGGTTTTCGGCCGGAGGGATCGCCGGAACGCTTTCCGCCTAATTCATAATCGAGCCGGCATCGACGTTTAGGGTCTGGCCGGTCATTCCTG
Organism: Deltaproteobacteria bacterium; assembly: GCA_021799555.1. GTDB lineage: Bacteria > Desulfobacterota > Binatia > Binatales > Binataceae > JBARDN01. The sequence goes on from JAJZAG010000205.1 coordinate 6,423, forward strand.
CCGAGGCGTCGGTTACCAGGAACAGGGAGACGCGGGCGACCTCCGCTTCGGTGGCCATCCTGTTCATCGCCGACTGCGAAAGGAACTGCGCGCGGACCTGTTCGTAGGGGGCTTTGAGCGCCTCGGCGCGCGCGCGCATCACGCGCTCGATTCGGTCGCCCTCGATCGCGCCCGGGCAGATGCAGTTGCATCGGATTCCGCGCGCGCCCCATTCGGCCGCGACGGTTTGCGTAAGCCCGATCATTGCCCACTTGGCGGCAGCGTACGGCGAGCGCATCGGATAGCCGCGGCGTCCCGCGCCCGACGAGATGTTCAGGATAATTCCCGAGCGCTGCGTGTCCATCGTTGGCAGCACGGCGCGAGTCGCGAGCCACGTGCCGGTGAGATCGATATCGATCGTCTCCTGCCATTCGGCGAGCGACATATCGGTGATGCGCTTGGTTGGGCCGGAGATGCCGGCATTGTTGACGAGGATATCGATTCGTCCGCCGAACGCCTTGCGGGTTTCCTCCGCCATCCGGGCG
>JAJZAG010000206.1 GCA_021799555.1 Deltaproteobacteria bacterium
CGCAGATAGCGGTTTTCGCGGAACAGCGCCTTGGCCTCGAGCGCTTTGCCGACGACCGCTTTCAAATGCTCATTGGCAAACGGTTTGGTGATGTAATCGTAGGCCCCTTCGTGCAGCGCCTCGACAGCCGATTCGACGCTCGCGTAAGCGGTGACGATAATCCCCATCATCTCGGGATCAATCGCGCGCATCCGCTTGAGCAACTCGAGTCCGCTGCCGCCGCTGGTCAGGTTCAAATCGAGGATGGCCAGATCGATTTTCTCTTTCTCGAAGATTCCGAAGGCAGTCTCGGCCGATGCCGCCTCGAAAACCTCGTAGCCTTCACTGCGCGAGAGTTGCACGATGATCGAGCGCATCAGCGGCTCGTCTTCCACGATCAGGACCCGGAACGGACCCGGGCGCGGCGCGGCGAATGCGTGTTGCGCGCTCATTGTCCCGCGGCGGCGCTTTGCGAAACGCTCGCTGCCTCGCTCACGGGTAGCAGGATTGTAATCTTGGTGCCTTTGCCGACTTCGCTTTCGACGCGGATAGTGCCCTTGTTGGAAAGAATCAGGCGCTGGCACAGCGAAAGACCGAGTCCCGCGCCGGCGCCGGCGGGCTTGGTGGTGAAGAACGGGTCGAAGATGCGCTCGAGATGCTCGCGGGGAATACCGACACCATTATCGACGACGCGAATCATCACGCGCAGATGCTCGCTGGTGCTCGAAGTGGCGCGATTGCCAGTGATCACGCGTATCGCGCCGCCGGGTTTCTGACATGCGTCAGCGGCATTGTAGAGCAGATTGAGCAGCACCTGCTGAATTTCGTTATCGTCGGCGAAGGCGGCGAGCAGATCGGGGGCGAGCTGTGATTGAACGCTGATTGCGTTGAAGCGCTTATCGTAAGTAATGATGCGCAAGGTGTCGGTGACCATCTGATTGACGTCGATTACCTTGTGCTGGGCGGCCGAGGGGCGCGCAAAATTAACCAGGTCTTTGAGGGTGCCCGAAATCCGCGTGATCTGCGAAAGGATCGTGTGCAGGGTGGTGCGCCGCTGCAGGTCGGTCTCGGCGCTCAGCAGCGACTGGACCAGCGAGGAAATCGACGCGAGCGGGTTATTCACTTCGTGCGCCACTCCAGCCGCAAAGGTGCCCGCCGCCGCGAGCCGCTCGGTGCGCAAGAGTGACTCGAGCATTTCGCGCCGCTGAGTCACGTCGTGCAGGATCATCTGGATGAACTGTTTGTCGCCGTAAGAAATCAACGCAGAGGTGACGTCGACGAAATAAGGACCGATCGGCAGATCGAGGGTTTGGTCGGAACCGTTGCGCAGCACATTTTCGAGCGACTTGATTGTGCTGCCTTGCAGCTCTGGCGGCACGAAATCGATCAAGCTGCGGCCGATAACTTCGTGCTTGGGCTCGTCGCGAAACATCTCGATAGCGGCGGCGTTCATTCCCAACACCTTCCAGGTGTGGGGTTCGATTTCATACATCGGATCGGGGGCGTGATTGACCGAGTTACGGTACTTTTCTTCAGAAGCGCGCAACAGATGCTCGCGCGATTCGATGTAGAACTGCGACACCATCAGGCGCCGCTCATCGACCGCCGCGACTACCGCATTGCGCACCCGTTCCTGCATCGCACCGTGCAGCGAAGCGGTAACGTGCGCAAGGATAATCTGCTTGAGCGCAATATGAATCGTGTTGAATTGGGACGGCTTGGCCCGCGCCAGCATCCCTTCCTGACAGTGTTTGCGCAAATAGATATAGGTCGCCAGATCGTCGGGATCGCGCAAATGGTTCGTGAATCGAATGAGGGAATTGACCAGCGCTTCACGATGCGCGCGTTGATGATGCTCATCAAGCGGGGGAGCACCGAGAATCACGATGATAGCCTGCGCCCACTGATCGACGATTCCGTCGAAGTGGCGATCGATCAAGTCCGCGGCGGCGGCGCGCGCTTCGAGGGCTTCGGGCGCGCGGCTGTAGGTCGTAGCGCCAAACAATCGCGCCAGTGTTTGCTCGATTGAGAGCAGTTGCTGACGAACCGACTCGATCTCCTGCGGCGTCGCCGTCATTCCGGCGTCACTCGGTTCACGCGGGGACTTGGATTTCGTCACGTGGAAGCATCCGCAAAGCTTAAGTGCCTTCATTGCCTCGAATCCTGCCGAAGGAGAATCAGAAGATGATCGCGAGGGTAGGTCCAGAGCCCGCAAAAGATGACCGGTTGCTGGTGCGCATAAATAACCGATTCTTGTCCGAGATATAACATTCGCAATCTACCCAATCTAGCGATCCACGTTACTAAACCATGGATCTTTTGCAGCTTGCGAAGCGCTACACCGATCCCGCCGCTCGCGATTCAACAACAATAATAAGTACGAAATTGTTGCACCGCCATCCGATTTGGGTGCTTTGGGCCTGCCAGTTCGGCGAAAAGTCCTTACGAATCAAGGTATTTTCGCTCTGGCACGGCTTTAGCTTTACTCGAGCAAGACGAGGTCACGGGTCAGATGCGGTCCGACGTTAGCGCGCAGGATGGCATCACCGCCAAGGGCAACTACTTCTCACGCGCCGGTCGCAAATTTCTTTTCAAAGCGATGCGCCTGCCCGATGTGGGCGCGAGCCTGAACTTCGATCAGAAGCTTGCGCTGCGCAATCGCCTCGAGGATCTCAAGCTCGCGCACACGACAGGCCTTGTCGTAACGCAAGTGCAATCGCAGCCTGTTCTCGATATCGCCGCCCAGGCCGGGATGGTTGCGATGCTCGAGACGGGAGTTGCCTTGGATGATCTAGTTGATCGGCGCCGATGGAGATCTCTGATTTCGCGCGTCGGGCATACCGCAGTGATAAATCGAGGACATCGTGCGCTCGGTGCGTATGTCATCGACTGTCAGATCGAATGCGACGAACTAAACGCCGTTGGCCCGATTAGAGCGCGGCGCAGGCTGCGCGAACTGATCCGCACGATAAAGAGCCGCGACCCGCACGTGATGGTTGCAATCGCGCATCGCGCTGACGCCTTGGCGCTGGCACTAAAGGAAGAAGATTTCGCTTTCGTGAAGACGCCGGCGCTGGATCCAATCGATCTACACGAGTTCATCGACAAACTGCGCAAGGTCATAGGTTCCCGCCCGGCAGTGATCGAGTTTAGCGAAACGTCGATCGAGCAGGACGCCGCGATTGCGGCTGCATTTGCGGCCGGAGCCGCAGGCGTTATTGCGCGTCCGGTCGCGCTGCCCGGCGCACACGATTGGTTAGGAATCAGGATGCTGCGCGCCGCCGAGCGCATGCCTTTCGCCGCTTTCGACGCCGCTGACCTCCGAGCTGCTGAGATGGCGGTCGAGAGCGAGCCGATCCCGGCTGGGGGCGACCAACTCGAGCGTTCTCAAAGCGAAAACCGAGCGCAATATCAAGACCGGTCATACGCGGTAGCCGCCGCTGGGCTGGTCAATCTGGGACGACGTGCTTACCGCGCGCTCGGAGAGGCGATCCTGAATATCGAGCCGATTTCGCATATCGCGCCCGCGCGGGCCGTGCGACGGGCGAATCTATAGGAATTCGGCAAAGACGGAATCGGCGAGCTCGAGTCCACGCTCGGTCAGGCGAACCTTCTCGGCTGAGCGTTCGAGCAGACCGCCTTCGAACAGGCGTGCGGCGGTGGCCCCAAAGCGGGTATCGAACTCCACGCCAAACCGCGCGTGAAAATCAGCGGTCGCGAACCCGTCGCGCAAGCGAAGATTCAGAAATATGAATTCGCTCGCGCCAGTCGCCGCGTCGATCTCCTCGGCTCCCGCCTCGGCGATTCCTTCTCCGAGCGCGGCCTTGATGTATACTCCCGGCGCGCGATGATTCCACCATCGTCGGCCGTAGCCTTCATGGCCAAGCGCGAAGCTGTGCGCTCCCGCTCCGACGCCGACATAGCTCTGCGCGCGCCAGTAAGTCAGGTTGTGGCGCGCTTCGCAGCCGGGGCGCGCATAATTTGAAATTTCGTACATCTTGTATCCGCGCCGCGGGATCTCCTCGCGCACGAACGAGTACATCGCGGCCTGCTCGTCGCTGCCGGCCGGCGTTATTCGTCCGCGCTTCATTTCGGCGAAGAAAGCGGTTCCTTCCTCGAACGTCAGGTTATAAGCGGAGAGATGGTCGGGTTCGAGGGCGGCAGCCTCGGCGATATCATTTCTCACCGCCGCAAGCGTCTGGCCCGGGACCGCGAAGATCAGGTCGAGATTGATCCGTTCAAAGCCCGCCCGGTGCGCCATTCGTGCGGCTGCGCGGGTCTCTTCAGCGCTATGAATGCGGCCCAGAAATCTGAGCGTGGCGGCGTTGAACGATTGCGCGCCGAAGCTTATGCGGTTGATCCCAGTGGCGCGAAACCCGGCAAGCTTGGCGGGACCGACGGTGCCGGGATTCGCCTCGAGGGTGATCTCGGCGCCCGACTCGATTCCGAAACGGCGGTCGGCGGCATCAAGGATTTTGCCGATCGAATCCGGCGCGAACAGCGACGGCGTTCCGCCGCCAAAGAAGACCGTGCGAAGCCGCTGGCCGGAAAATGGCGCCTCGGCGCTGCGACGCTCGATCTCGCGGATTAGCGCGCGTGTGTAATCGTCCTCAGGCCAGGTTGATGCCGCGTACGAATTGAAATCGCAATACGGGCACTTCGCCTGGCAGTAAGGAATATGGACGTACAGCGAGAAACTCATCGAGCACATCTTATGGCGGTGCGCCGCGCGTTGCATCCCATCGCAATCGACGAGAGTCCGGCGCGGCCGCTGTGAGATTGCTCGTGCATGTCCGCCACGCGTGCGGTAATGATGTTATGGAAGGGAGGATCGCGAAGGTGGTTGAGTGGCGCGCGGCTACTCGATTACGTTTTTCTCGATCGTTTCGACGGTCACGCCTGAGTTGCGCAGCCATACGATTGCGCGTTCGATCTGATCGCGGGTCCCTTCAAATTCGAGCGCTACAAGGCCCATTTCCTCCGACACGCTCGCACCGCGGATGTTAAACACCAGGTCGAACTTTTTCACCAGATGATAAAGGATTGGTTCCTTGATCAATGTGCGCGGGTAGCTCAAGTAGTAGCGTTCGTGGACGCGTTCCATTTAGCGGTCACCTGCGGAGCGCTTGCGATGCCACTCCTGCCATCCGATCCACAGATTAGTCGATAGATACTTGTCGCCGAAGTCCGGGAAGATCGTCACGACGCATCCTTCGCGGATTGATTGTGCAACCTTGATTGCCGCTATCATCGCCGCTCCCGACGATTGGCCGACCAGCACGCCCTCGTCGTGGCCGAGCGTATAGACCATGTCATAGGCTTCTTCAGTGCCGACCGCGATCTTCGAGTCGAGTTCCTTTTCGTGGTAGATGCCCGGGACGATCGACGACGCCATGTGTTTGAGTCCCTCAAGCCCGTGCATCGCGTCGTCCGGTTCGACGCCGATCACCTGGACGCGCGGATTGACGGACTTAAGGTAACGCCCGGTTCCCATCAGGGTGCCGCTGGTGCCCATCGCGGCAACGAAATGGGTGACCTGGCCGCGCGTCTGCCGCCAGATTTCGGGGCCGGTGGTTTCGAAGTGAGCCAGAGGATTGGCCTCGTTGTTGTACTGGTCAGGCTTAAAGTACTTGGCGGGCTCGCGTTCGATAATCTTGCGGCACAACAGAATAGCCCCGTCCGATGATTCCATAGGATCGGAAAAGGTGATCTTTGCCCCGTACGCTTCAATGATTTTCTTGCGCTCGCGGCTGACGTTTTCGGCCATCACGAGTTCGACCGGATAGCCGACCGCGGCGCCAACCATCGCGAGCGCGATACCCGTATTACCCGAGGTAGAATCGATAATCGTTTTGCCGGGGCGCAGGCTGCCGTCGGAAAGGCCGACCTCGATCATTTTGCGTGCGGCACGATCCTTGACGGAACCGCCCGGGTTGAACCCTTCAAGCTTGGCGAAAATCCGGACGCCGGGCGCGAGCTTGCCGTGCACCAGGCGCGTAATCTCGAGCAGCGGCGTGTTGCCGATAAGCTCGAGCACGCTGTTTGCGCGCGCGACCGGAACCACCTCGCGCTCGAGCGAGGGCGCGATACTAGCGTCCGCCCGCGATCGCTGGGACGATTGAAATGTCGTCGCCATCCTTGACCTTGGAATTGAGCGATTCGAGAAAACGGATATCGTCGCCGTTCAAATAGATATTGACGAAGCGGCGAATCTCGCCCTTGTCGTCAAGCAGGCGCTCGCGGATTCCCGGATGAAGCCGTTCGAGGTCTTCGAGCACCAGACGGATTGATGCTCCTTCGGCGGGAACTTCGTCCTTCCCTCCGGTGAAACGCCGAAGTGGGGTCGGAACTCTTACCCTGACTGCCATTTGATATTCTTTACCTCCGTACAAGGATCTTGATGCTTATGCCGGGCGCGTCGCGCAGACAAGCCGTGCGCGCTGCGGCCAGCGTGGTTCAGGCGGCGCCCGCCGCGGCGCGCTTGCCGTTTTCGAGGCGCTCGAAGAGCGCGTCGAATTCGCCCAGACGCGCATCGATAACCACTGGTTTTTCGATCGATCCGGCGACTGCTTCGAGAGTTTTGTAACCGTTACCGGTAATCGAGACGACTGTCGTTTCGTCGGGTTTGATGCGGCCCTGGCGCGCGAGCTTGATCGCGACCGCCAGCGTGGTGCCGCCGGCCGGTTCGGCAAAAATACCCTCGGTGCGGGCGAGCAGCTTTATCGCGTCGATAATCTCGGAATCGGTCGCGGATTCACCCCATCCGCCCGACTCGCGGACCGCACGCAGGACGTAATAACCGTCGGCGGGATTTCCGATCGCGATCGATTTGGCGATCGTATCGGGTTTGACCGGAGTGATCAGGTCGGTGCCCTTGTGCAGCGCATGAATTACCGGAGCGGAACCGGTTGCCTGGGCGGAAAAAATCTTGAAGACGTCGTTCTTGATCAGGCCGA
>JAJZAG010000207.1 GCA_021799555.1 Deltaproteobacteria bacterium
GCGAGCGAGATTGTGGTGACCGCGTCGGCGAGGGTGCGCAGCGGCAATTCGTAGCCGCCGACGCGCGCCGGAGTCGGGATACGGAACATCCCCGCCTCGCGCATTGCGGACAAACTCTCCGCGACTAGCATCCGCGCGTCGTCGCACGCGGAGGCGTTGCGCGTGAGCACGGGAGCAATCGCGGCGGCGCGCCGCATAATTTCCGCACGATCGATCTTCATCGCATCGACTCAGCTCTTGCGGCCATCCCTCCCGAGCGGATCAGTCGTAGCGCTCAGAATAGTTTGCGGCAAGTGCGGCAGTCGCGTGATTGGGATGACGGGCGACTTGCGCGGGCGCCGATTGCCGGACCGCGTGCGCCTCGCGCGGCGCGGGGCGGGTATGCTAACAAGCGGCGTATGGCGTCGATGAAATTTCCTGAAGGTTTTTTGTGGGGCACGGCGAGCGCGTCATATCAGATCGAAGGGGCGTGGGACCACGACGGCAAGGGCGAATCGATCTGGGACCGGTTTTCTCACACGCCCGGCAAGATCAAGAACGCGTGGACCGGCGATGTCGCGTGCGATTTCTATCATCGCTACAAGGAAGATATCGCGACTCAGGCGGAGCTGGGGCTGAACGCCTCGCGCATCTCAATCTCGTGGCCGCGCGTGATGCCCGACGGAAAGGGAAAGCTTAATCCGAAGGGCATCGATTTCTACAGACGCGTCGCCGACGAATTGCTCGCGCGCAAGATCCAGCCCTGGGTAACGCTCTACCATTGGGATTTGCCGCAGGCGCTCGAGGATGCCGGCGGATGGACGAATCGCGATCTGGCGGGTTACTTCGGCGATTACGCGGCCGCGTGCGTCGGCGCGCTCGGCGATCGCGTCAAGCATTGGATGGTATTCAACGAGCCCTGGATCTTCACGATCTTCGGCTATCTCTTGGGGATTCACGCGCCCGGGCGGACCGAGCCGGCCAATGCAATCGCGGCGACGCACGTCGTCAATCTAGCGCAGGGCCTCGGCGTGCGCGCGCTGCGCGCGGCGCGCCACAAGCCCGAGGCGGTAGGAACCGCGTTCAGCATGTCGTCGGTCGAGCCGTTCACGAATTCCGCGGAAGACAAAAGCGCGGCTGAAAGATGGCATCGCTTCAACAACCTGTGGTTCCTCGACACTGTTATGCGAGGCGAATATCCGAAGGTCGAGGACGGCGGGAGGCTCGCGGAGCAGATCGATATCCGGCCGGGCGACATGGATACGATCAAGTCGCCGCTGGATTTTATCGGGATCAATCTTTACTTCCGCAGTATCGTCGCGCACGAGGACAACCCGGCGACGCTAAACGTGCGCCAGGTGCATCCGGAGACCAAGGAGCTGACGGACTTCGGATGGGAGATTTCGCCGCGCGCGTTGTCGGACATGACGGCGACAATCGCGACCAGGTATCCCGGCGTGCCGATTTACATCACGGAAAACGGATGCTCGTACGGCGACGCGCCGGGCGCCGACGGCAAGGTTCACGACGCACGGCGAATCGATTTCACGCGGCGCTATCTTGCGGAGCTATGGCGCGCAATCCAGAAAGGCGCCGACGTGCGCGGCTACTTTCATTGGACGCTGACCGACAACTTCGAATGGGCGGAAGGTTTCGCGCAGCGTTTCGGCATTGTCTACTGCGACTTCGATACGCTCCGTCGCACGCTCAAAGACAGCGGGCGATGGTACGGGCAAATCGCGCGCAGCAACGCGCTCGATCGCGATCCGGGAGCGGGCTGAGCGTGCAATGAGCGGCGCCGAGCTGCTGCTATGGATTCACGTGCTCGCGTGGGCCGCCTATTTCGGCGCGCAGATCGCCGTAATCTACATGCTGATCCCGGCCGCCGAGAGTGCGCCCGACGAAGCGCATCGCCGCGCGAGCCTGATCGTGGGGTTCAGGTTCTACAATCCGTTCTCGATCGGGATGCTCGGGATTGTCGTGATAAGCGGCGCGATGCGGCTGACCGATCTGAAGGCCGAGATGAAGTTCGATTATTTCGCGCGAATCGGAGAGCCGCTGGCGATCAAGCTTGGTCTCGCGTTCCTGTTGATCTTTATTCAGACCTACATTGCATTCGGGCTGGCATTCCGAATCGGACGCCAGGAAGAAGTCGCCGCGCACGGCGACGGGCCGGCGTTCAGCGTCGCGCAAGTAAACTCGATGCTCGAGCGGATTCGCGCGATGGTATGGGTGACGATTGTACTGACCGCCGCGATCGTGCTCGTATCGATAACTATGGTACGCCGCGCGGCAGTAGAGCCGGGCGCCACGCCGCGCATCTCCGCGCGCGCCGCACTCGTGCCCCGAGGATTTAACTCGGACGAGTGATCGGCGCGCGCTCGCGGCGCGGGATAATCAGGGTTCAGGCGAGCGCCAGGAGTGAGGTAATCAGGTAAGCGAGGGTGATGAGGCCAAAGGCAACGCCGGGAAGCTCGGTTAGGAAGCTGTTTTGCGCGAAGCGGATGTAGTCAGTCGGCACCGGCGCGTCAGTGGCGGGGGTCAGTCCAGCAAACTGAGTATGATTGGTGGTCGTCGCGTTCACGATGATAATCTCCCGTCAGTTGGATTTCGTTGTCAGGCCAGGGAAATGAGGGAAGCTACGATGTATGCGATCGTGAGCAGTCCGAATACGAGTCCTGGCATCTCGTTGAGCCAGCTATACTGGGCCAGGCGAACCGCGTCGCTCGATGCCGCGGCTTCCATCGCATCCGCATACCCCGTCAGCCTTGCCTCGTTGGTGGTAGTCGCGTTCATTTTAAGATCCTCCCGGAAGTTGACTTCGGGTGGCTAAAGCATCGACCATGCCATTGAAAAACTCTCGATTTCAGAAGGGTAAGCCACTTAGCTACCTGTGCAAAATCCGCACGGAAACGAGAATAGTTGAGGAAAATCAAGGTATAAATGGAAATCGCGATTTGCGAGACGCAAATTTCCTATTTTCTAGTTTCGCGTTAAATTTCGATTTTTGCGAAAAACTGCAAGGTCCTGCCGCAGTCAATCTCATGCACGCGACTTGGTGGGCGCAATCCTTTTAACCGCCGCCGCGATCTGCGAGAGTTTCTTCATGATGGACGACACGCCGTCTAATTCTTCATCGCGCTCGACCGGCGAGCTGAGCGCCTCGACGATTCCGGAGTCTGTCGCGAGTGGACAAATCCCGCGCCGGCGGGGCGTCAGCCGCGAGTCGTTCGTGCGGGCGGGTGAGCAACTGATTTTTGTGACCGCGGTGATCGGCGCGGTGGCGATGGGACTTGGGATAACCGACTACTTCCGCGACCATCGCTACATCTCGGCTTACCTGATCGCGTACATCGGATTCCGCTTTGCGGATTTGATGGTCGGTGAAGATTCGGGTCATCGCGCGGAGCCCGCCGAGGCGCACGCGCAGCGAATTATGACCGAAATCGCAGTGCTGATCCTGTTCGCGGCGGCGCCGTTTGAGCGCACGTATCTGTACGGCGGCGAGCCGGCGAAGTGGGTGGGCGCGCTTGGGCTATTGCTCGAGCTCGGCGGGTTGTGGCTCGCGCTTGGTGCGCGTATTCAATTGCATTTCTTTTCCTCGGACAAGAGCGGATGCGAGCGGATGATCCTGGTTAAGACGGGATTCTTCCGCTACGTGCGGCATCCGGTGTATGCCGGCGTTCTGCTGGTGATATTCGCGTGGCCGCTTGAGTTCGAGGCGCCGATTGTTGCGATTCTTACGTTGATAATCGGGATGCTGATTGCGCGCCGGCAGATCGCGGCCGACGAGGCTACTCTGGCGGCGCGCTTTGGCGCGGAATTTGAAGAGTACCGCCGAGCGACCGACGCGCTGATCCCAAGCATCTGGTAGCTGCGCCGCCTCGAACGGCGGATGCTCAAGCGCCGCGCGCGCGGCGTTGGCATCGGGCGTGATTGCAGAACTTTTCGCCGGCGCGCGAGCCGATAAATTCGCCGCCGCAAGCCACGCACTTGAGCATCGTTTCGCCGGGTAAGAGCATCGACGCGGGCATCGCGGCCTCCGGCTTGCGCTCCAGCAGATGGCCCTTGGCGCCCATCGTTGCGAGCGTGTCGGCGCGCTCGTTCAGTTGGTCGCCGGCGTGGCCGCGCACCCATTCGAACGTGACCTTGCGCATCGCGGCTTCGGCGTCTAAATCGCGCCATAAGTCGAGATTGGCGTTGCGTTTCCATCCGCGCGACATCGTGTTGATGACGTACTGGCTGTCGCTGCGCAGAATCACCCGAGCACCGGGAGGGATGGCGCGCAGCGCCTCGATCGCGGCGGTGATCTCCATCTGGTTATTGGTGGTATGGCCGCCGTGGCCATTGAGCTCGATCCGCGAGCCGTCGGGGGCGGCGATCACGACCCCCCAACCGCCGGTGCCGGGATTTCCGTGACATGCGCCGTCGGCGTATGCGAGGTAGCGATCTTCGTGCGCGGGCATCGGGGATGATCTTACGCTGCGGTGCGCGCACGTGCTAAGGCGGTGAACCAATCAAGGTAGAGGCGCGCGGATTCGGTCCAGGAAAAATCCCGCGCGAAACAGTTCTGCATCAGCTTGCGCCATACCGGCGGTTTTGCGAACACGGCGGTCATTCGCTCGAGCGCGGCGATCATTTCTTCCGTGGTGTAGCCGTCGAACACGAAACCGGTGCCGTGGCCGGAAGCCGGATTGAATTCGACGACGGTGTCGCGCAGGCCGCCGGTGGCGCGAACCACCGGAGCGGTTCCATATTTGAGCGCGTACATCTGGGTGAGTCCGCACGGCTCGAACCGCGACGGCATCAGGAATGCGTCGCACCCGGCTTGGATGCGATGCGCCATCGGGTTGTCGAATTCCAATATTATCCGGAACTGATCGGGATAGCGTTTTTGGGCGGCGCCGAAAAATTTTTCGAACTGCTTGTCGCCACTCGCGAGCATCACGAGCTGAACTCCCAGTTTCATGACGTCGTCGAGCGCGTCGCGCACGAGGTCGGCCCCCTTCTGTGTGGTGAGCCGCGTGACCATCCCGACTAACGCACGATCGTCCCATCCGGGGAGCTTCAGCGAATCGCGCAGGTCGCGCGCGCAAACGCGTTTGCCGTCGGGGCGCGCGGGGACGTATCGCGCCGCGATCAGGTTGTCATGAGCTGGGTTCCATTCGCGGTAATCCGCGCCGTTCAATATTCCGACGAAGCGATCACCCTTGTTCCGCAGCACTCCTTCAAGGCCGAAGCCGAGTTCCGGGCCGGAGGTGACCTCGTGTGCGTATGAGGGGCTCACGGTCGAAGCGCCGTCAGACATGAGTATCGCGCCTTTCATCAGATTGACGCGGCCGAAGAATTCAAGACCTTCTACTCCGAAGTACGACCGATCGATTCCAAGGAGCGGAAAGTCGGCGGCGTCGCAAAGGCCCTGGAATGCGAGATTATGAATCGTGAAGACAACCGTAGCGCTCGAATAGCGCTCGCGCAGGGCGGCGTCGGCGCGTGCGATGATCGTGGCTACGGCAGCGTGCCAGTCGTGAGCGTGGAGAACGTCGGGCTTGATGAGCTCGGCGGCGACGAGCGCGGCGGCTTTGCCGAAGAAGATGAAGCGGCGCAAGTTGTCGGGAAATTCACCGGTCGCGTCTCCATAGACGCCGTCGCGGTCGAAGAATTCCGCATGATCAATCAAATAAATCGGCACGCCGTGCGAATCGGCGGCGCGCAGCACGCGAAATCGATACGCGTCGGCGCCGAGATGCACGGTCATCAGGGATCCAACCGGCGTCGATGGGAGCTTGGCGAGAATCGATTTGTAACCGGGAACGATAACGGCGGGATCCGCGCCCGCGTCTTTGAGAGCCGCGGGCAGCGCGGAAATTACGTCGCCGAGTCCGCCGACCTTTGCCCAGGGAGAAATTTCCGCCGCTACCATCGCGATCTTCATAACGCGATCAGTAAAACATCCGCCGCGCCGCCGCGCCAGCGAGCGATCCGGCGCGACAGGTGTCGCCCGCTATTAGCGAGTCAGGGCCGTTGCGGATTACCCTGCTTTCGCGGCAAGAAACCGGACATAAAAATTCGGCTTGGGTCAGGCGTCGATTAGGAGGTCGTCGCCGTCGAGCGTTACGGGGTAGCAACCGAGCTTGACGTTTGGATCATCGAGGTTGGCGCCCGTGGTGATGTCGTATTCCCATCCGTGCCACGGGCAGGTGACGGTTGTGCCGTCCAGATCGCCTTCGGCAAGCGGACCGCCGCGATGCTTGCAGGTGTTATCGATCGCATAGAAGGTGCCGCCCGCGTTGAACAGCGCTATCTGTCTGCCCGCGGCTTCGACGAGCTTGGCGGAACCGGCGGGAAGTTCGGTGCGCGACGCAACTTTGATCAGTGCCACGATAGGTTCACCTCCGCGAGAGGATACGCAATTTTATTGAGCCTACGAACGGGCGCGCAACCGAATCACGTTGTGTACTCGGCGTTGATCCGGACGTAGTCGTAGCTCAGATCGCAGGTGAGGATCGTCGCCCTGGCGGCGCCGAGGCGCAGATCGAGCGAGACGCGGAATTCCCGCGCGCGCATTTTCTCCTGCGCCGCGCCGAGCGCCGTAATGAGCAGCGCGCCGCGCGCCGCGACTTTCACGCCGCCGATCGAAAGCACGAGCCTGTCAGCTTCCACCGCCGCGCCCGACGATCCGGCGGCCATCAGGATACGCCCGACATTGGGATCGCATCCGAAGAAGGCGGTTTTGACCAGCGGCGAATTTGCGATCTGCCGCGCGCATCGCTCGGCGTCGGCGGGCGTGCGCGCGCCGCGGACGTCGATCGTGACAAGTTTGGTGGCGCCCTCGCCGTCCCGCACCAGCTCGCGCGCCAGCGCGGCGCAAACCGCGGCGATCGCGCGGTTGAAGGCCGCGAGGTCGCGCCC
>JAJZAG010000008.1 GCA_021799555.1 Deltaproteobacteria bacterium
GCCGACATACGGTATCCCCCTTATAACCTTATCATCTCCCAGTCGCTTTTAAGGGTCTCGCACGTCTAACAGTTTCCTGAATTCACGCCGATCAGTGCGCGCCGATTTTGATGTTTGCGGTCCCGCGTGTGCTGCGCTTCACCGGCCAGAAATGGGTCTCTTATTGCGGTTTCAGGCCTGAGTGGCCGCTCAACACCTTTTCACAGATGGCAGCGGTGTTCGGAATTTGCCCGGTGGTACTGCTTGCGATTGTACGGCGACGCAACGTGATCAGGCAAGCACTGGACGTCGAATGGTTGACTATCGCGCTCACGTACGGAGTGCTCGCATACCTAGTCGGAACTTCAGAAGGAACCTGGCTCGATCGCGAGATCGGCTCCGGATGGCCCGCGTTCTGGATCGCCCTGCCCGCTCTTGCTGCGGCGAGCAGGTCTCTCCTGCCGTCAACTCTGGGCCGCTTGGCCGTGTATAATCTGATTGTGTCCTGGATGCCGCACCCGGTTCAGTGGGCGACGCACTATTCAAATCTGGGTCTCATCGTTACGATTCTAATCGCTCTGGCATTTCAGTTCCTCGCGTACCCCGAGGTATCGACGCGCGAAGAGACCTCTGGTGTGGTACCCGTTTCTGCATAGCACCCACGCGTCGTTGGAACACGATGACGGCAACCAACGCTCCTGAAGCGTCTTGGCGTAGCCCATGACTGACCCAGTGATTCGCATCCTCGGCTGGCGCGCGATGTTTATCCAGGGCGACCCGATGGTCTATGACCGATGGCGATGGCTGCGCCGCTATCTGCGCGCGGGACCATTGCGCACCCTCGACGCGGGATGCGGCAACGGCGCGTTTACGATGTACGCGGCGCGCATCGGCAACGATGCCGTTGGGATCTCGTTCGACACCGCCAACAATCGCAAGGCCGCCGCGCGTGCTGCGATGCTCGGGCTCAGCGGCGCGCAATTCGTACAAGGCGACTTGTGCAAGCTGGATACGATGCACGCGGAGTTGGGCGCGTTCGACCAGGTGATATGTCTCGAGACGATCGAACACATCATGGATGACCACAAGCTCGCACGCGATCTGGCCGCGATGCTGAAGCCCAACGGGCGGCTCTTTCTCAGCGCGCCCTATACCGGATGCCCTCCGATGCGCGGCGACAAGATCTCCGCAATCGAGAATGGCGATCACGTGCGCTGGGGCTACACGCATGACGAGATGCGCGCGCTGCTGTCCGAGGCAGGCCTCGCCACAGTGTCCGAGGAGTATTGCAGCGGGATCGTCTCGCGTGAGATCGGCAACCTCGAGCGGGCCGTTGCGCAAATAAACCCAACCCTCGGTTGGGCGGCAACCTTTCCTCTGCGCGTGCTTCAAATTGCGGATCGTGCCGCTACTGATGCGCTCAGCGCGCCGTATCTGAGCATCGCCGTCGTCGCCGGGAAGCGGCCGTAGCGATGTCAATTAAGCGAAAGCTCAAGAACCGGGCGAAGAAGTTGCTATTCTCAATTCATAAGCTCGGGCTGCGATGCGGAGTGGTCATCCTTCCAAATCACTACTACCTAGATTTCCCGGATGTCAGTCAGCTCGCCCGGGCCGCCGATCTCTGGGCCAAGCCCTCGCAGCTCGCTGGGGTTGAAACCGACCTGGATCAGCAGGCCGCCCGGCTGCGTGAGATTTGCGCCCCGTATGCAACCGAGGTTCGCGGCAACCCCCATTACCTCAGCGCCCTCTCAGCCGGCTGCGGACCAGGCTACGGATATATAGAGGCGCAGGCGCTCCATTGCGTCGTCCGCAGTCCAAAGCCAAAGCGAATAGTCGAGGTGGGTTCGGGGGTCTCGACTTATTGCATCCTGCAAGCCGCCGCGCGCAATGGCGTGCGATGCGCAATCACCTGCGTAGAGCCCTATCCAAGCGCGTGGCTTAAAGGCGCGCAGGTGGCGCTGATAGAAAAGCCGGTGCAGGCGGTCCCCTTCGATTTGTTCGAGGCGCTTGGCGACGGAGATTTTATGTTCATCGACTCCTCGCACATGGTAAAGACTGGCAGCGATACCAACTTCCTGATTCTGGAGGTTTTGCCGCGGCTCAAGCCGGGAGTCGTGGTTCATTTCCACGATATTTTTCTGCCTTACGACTATCCGCGCGATGCGCTGCGAACCTTCTTTCAATGGCAGGAAACGGCGCTGCTGCACGCCTTTCTGATCGGCAATCGTAATGTTGAAATCCTCTTTTGCCTCTCGCAGCTTCACTACGATTGTCCCGGGGTTGTGGGCGACCTGTTTCCCGAGTATCGGCCGCAACCCGCCGACCGGGGCTTGCGCATCGCCGATAGTCCTATCTTCGATGACGGCGGAGATCACTTTCCGTCGTCAATTTATCTGCGCGTGCGGACCGCGCAAGACCAGAAAACTTGAAAATCGCAATAGCCAGCGCGGGGCGGTTTCACACCTTCGATCTGGCGCGGCAAATGGAGCGCATCGGCTATCTCGATCGCCTCTATACCGCATATCCGAGGTTCAAGGTGGACGGACTGCCCGCCACCGGCGTCAGGGCCCAGTGAAATTGACGCGCTCAAAACTCGACTATCTTACCCGCGCAGTCGGGCATCGCATCCGGCGGCAGCCGCGAGTATGCCCGTATTGCCACGAAGCGCGACGGCTAAGTCTGCTCGGCCGTAAAAAACTGATCATCGAAGTCTTCCGATGCGAGCGGTGCCGCCTGATTTTCCGTTACCCGCTCGAGACGCCCCGCGATAATGCTGAGCGGTACCAATCGACTTACGATGAGGCCGAAGTAACAAGGCTGCCGACGGAGGATGAACTCGCGCGTTTCGTCGCCCATGGATTTCCCGGCAATCTCGATTTTACGAAGAAGATCAGGGCGCTGCGCACGATTGTGCCTTCCGGACGGGTGCTCGATTTTGGTTGCTCGTGGGGTTACGGAGTCCATCAGTTGATTCGACGGGGCTTCGAGGCAACGGGTTTCGAGGTTTCCAAGCCGCGCGCTCGGTTCGGCAGGGAAAAGCTCCATGTGAACATTATCGACGATCCTGCTGAGGTTCGTGCGCTTCCCGCGAACTCGTTCGACGTAATTTTTTCAAGCCATGTCATCGAACACCTTCCGGATCTGAGCGGGTCGTTTGAGCTGCTCAGCCGTCTCCTGGTTCCGGGCGGACTTCTATTTGCTATGATTCCGAATTTCACCGGCAGCGCCGCGCGGGCGGGGCTCTTCTGGCGGTGGATTGGCCAGGACCATCCAATCGCTCCCACACAGGAGTTTCTCGGGCCGGCGTTGCTTGAGCATGGCTTCACAAGCGTGCACTTCGGCTCCGGGCCGTTCGATGGATTCTTGATTGAGCGACTTGCGGCGCGTGATTTCGCCGCCCTGAACACCGAGGGCGAGGAGCTGTTGATCCTCGGCAGCACGGTCGGGTCCGGCTGAGCTGCCGAACTCATGAAAATCGCAATAGCCAGCGCGGGGCGGTTTCACGCCTTCGATCTGGCGCGGCAAATGGAGCGCCTCGGCTATCTCGATCGCCTCTATACCGCATATCCGCGGTTCAAGGTCGATGGGTTGCCGACCTCGAAAGTCAGCACCTCCCCGTGGCTGATGGTTCCGGCAGCTATCGCGGGACGGTTCGGGCTGAACGCTGTTCGCGATCGCCTTAATCTCGCCGCGATCGAGAGCTTCGACCGCTGGATGGCGGGGCGGATTGAGCCGTGCGACGTGTTTCATTGCCTTTCGCAGTTCGGGATGATTTCGCATCGCGCGGCGCGCGAGCGGTTCGGCGCGCTGACAATTTGCGATCGCGGCTCCTCGCACATCCTTTACCAAGATGCAATTCTCCATGAGGAGTACGAACGCCTCGGTGTTCGGTATCCTGGAATCCCTGCCCGCCTCCTCGAGCGCGAGCTTGCGGAGTACGAATACTGCGACCTGATAACCGTGCCGTCGAGTTTCGTGATGCGCTCCTTCGTCGAGCGCGGCGTTGCGCGCGACAAACTCCGTCTCAATCCGTACGGCGTCGATCTGTCGATGTTTCATCCGATGCCCAAGCGCGACGCGGTCTTCCGCGTGCTATTCGTCGGCTCGGTCTCAGTGCGCAAGGGCATAGCGTATTTGTTCGAGGCAGTGAAGCGCGCGGCGATTGCCGGCGGTGATCTGGTGCTGGCTGGCGCGGTCGATCCCGAGATGCAAGCGATCGTAGAGCGCACACAAGTTCCGTTTCGCCAGCTTGGAGCAGTCCCGCGCGCGCAGCTAGCCGAGCATTACTCACAGGCCTCGGTCCTTGTGCTGCCGTCGCTGGAGGAAGGACTCGCGCTGGTGCAGGCGCAGGCGATGGCGTGCGGGGTTCCGGTTATCGCGACGACCAACACCGGCGCCGAGGATCTTTTCACCGACGGGGTCGAGGGATTCATCGTGCCGATTCGCGACCCCGACGCGATAGCGGAGAAGCTCGTCTATCTGCATGAGCATCCGGAGGCGCGCGACGCGATGGGCACGGCTGCTCTCGCGCGGGTTCAGTCGTTGGGCGGATGGAACAGCTACGGCGAGCGAATGGCTGGGATATATCGGGCCGCGCTCGAAGCACGATCGACAAATAGCGCTCGGCTGGACAGCTAGAAGCGGATGTGCGGGATTGCCGGGATATTCGCGTACGGTGGCGCAGCGGTATCCGTTGATGAAACCGAGTTGCTGAAAACCCGCGAGGCGATGACCGCGCGCGGGCCCGATGGCGCCGGCATCTGGCTCTCCACCGACCGCAGGATTGGGTTGGCGCATCGAAGGCTCGCGCTGGTCGATTTGACCGACAGCGGCGCGCAGCCGATGGCGAACGGCGATGGAACTTTGCGGATTGTGTTCAACGGCGAGATTTACAACTATCGCGAATTGCGCGTCTCGCTTGAAGCACGCGGCTATCAGTTCCGTTCAACCAGCGACACCGAGGTGCTGCTCCATCTGTATGCCGATGCCGACGAGCGAATGTTCGAACGGCTGCGGGGCATGTACGCGTTCGCGATCTGGGACGCAGTGCGCAAGCGTCTTGTGCTCGCGCGCGATCCGTTCGGGATGAAGCCGCTTTACTATTCCGACGATGGAAGCACGATACGGATCGCTTCGCAGGTGAAGGCGATCCTGAGCGGCGGCGCGATCGCTTCGAGCACCGATTGCGCGGGGCAGGTTGGCTTTTTTCTGCTCGGCTACGTGCCCGAACCGTGGACGGCTTACGAAAAGATCAAAGCGCTGCCCGCCGGTCATTGCCTGGTGATCGATGAAGGCGGACGACGCGAGCTCACACAGTTCTGCGATATCAAACGGGAGCTGGCCGATCTTGGCGATTCGCCGACGCGCACCGATTGCGGCATCGAAACCGCGCGGCGTATTGAGAATTCGCTGGCCGACAGCGTGAGGCATCATCTTGTAGCCGACGTTCCGGTCGGGCTGTTCCTGTCGGCCGGACTTGATTCGAGTAGCATCGCCGCCGCCTCGGCTAAATCGCAAGTCAGCCATATCGACTCGATCACGCTGGGATTCAAAGAGTATGCAGGCGGACCGGGGGACGAGACTATAGTCGCAGCAGATGTCGCGGCGCGGCTCGGACTGAAGCATCACCCGCGCTGGATATCAGAAGATGATTTCGCGGCAGCGCACGAAAAACTATTCGCCGCGATGGACCAGCCGAGCACCGATGGCGTCAATACGTACTTCGTCAGTGAAGCGGCGAGTTCCCTGGGCCTTAAGGCGGCGTTGTCCGGTCTGGGCGGCGATGAATTATTCGGCGGCTACCCAAGCTTTCGCCACGTGCCGCGGCTGGTCGGACTCGGAAAAATGATTCCCGGCAAGACACTTGGTATTGGTCTGAGGCAGATCGCGGCTCCGATTGTGGCTCGGCTCTCGTCACCGAAATACGCATCGATTCTCGAATACAGCGGCAGTTTCGGAGCGGCCTACCTGATGCGGCGCGCGCTCTTCCTGCCGTGGGAGATCGAGTCTCTGCTTGACCCCGATGTGGTCAGAGAAGGGTTCGCGGACTTCGATCCGGTCGCGATGCTGGAGCAGAGCATCGCGGGAATCAAGGAAGATCATCTCAAGGTCGCCGCCCTCGAGATGACTTGGTACATGCGCAATCAGTTGCTGCGCGATGCCGACTGGGCAGGGATGGCGCACTCGCTCGAAATCCGGATGCCGATGGTGGACTTGCCGACGCTGCGCGCGGTCATGCCCGCCGTCGCGGCGCATCCGGAAATGAGAAAGCCGGACTTCCTGTCGGCGGCGCTGCGCGAAGTCGCCGGGCGGGACTTGCTCGCGCGTCGCAAGACCGGATTCGTGGTTCCGATCCGGGACTGGCTAATGCGCCGTAACGCAGTAGGCCCGGGGCGCGGCCTGCGCGGATGGGCCTCGATGGTGGGAAAGCGTTTCGGTTTCGCTATCCGCGAGGGCCGCACCTGAAGATATTCGTCCTCCGAATCCGTAATAGATGCGAATTCTATACACCGAGACCAGCGCGCATGCTCCGGCGAGCGCACACTTTCTGGAAGGATTGCGAGCGATGGCGTCGCTCGGAAAGTGCGAGTTCGAATTCTTCGACGAGGCAAATTATCTTCGCGCAAATCCGTCGCTCGCAAGCCGAGTGGCGCGCCGCGCGCTCGGACATCCGCTCGGTTATCGCGCGATCAACTCAGCCCTCGTAACTGAAGCACAGCGATTCCGCCCGGATCTGATCTTAATCGGCAAGGGCTCTTACTTTTCGCCCACGACACTCGCGGCAGTTCGGAACGCGTCCGGCGCGACCCTAATCAACTGGGCCACCGATGATCCGTTCAATCCGGCCAACGGCACCCGCGACCTGATCGAGTCAATCCGAGAGTATGACCTTTACGTATGCACCAAGCGCGCGCTCGTGGACGACGTGATCCGCGCTGGCTGCGCGCGCGCGATTTATGTCCGCTTCGGCTACAAGCCTGAACTGCATTTTCCCGAGCGACCAGTGACCGAGGAGGAACATCGCCGTTTCGATTGCGATGCGATGTTTATCGGGGGTGCGGACGCGGACCGCGCTCCTTACTTCGAGAGATTGATTCGTGCGCTTCCCGATTTGCGTCTGAATCTCTACGGTGGTTACTGGGACCGCTTTCCGGCGCTCAGACGCTACTGGCGCGGCGAAGCGATTGGGCGCGACTTTCGGCTGGCTGTGGGCGGCTCGAAGATCTGCCTAAACCTGGTCCGGCGCGCCAATCGCGACGATCACGTTATGCGCACCTTCGAGCTTCCGGCCTGCGGGGGATTCATGCTTGCGGAACGCACGCCGACGCATCAGGAGCTCTTCGCCGAAGATCGCGAAGCGGCATTTTTTTCCTCGCCGGACGAAATGGCGGCAAAGGTACGCGAATGGCTCGGCCGCGAAGCGGCCCGGTGCGCACTTGCCGAGACAGGTAATCGCAAAATAACCGGCGGTCGGAACACTTACGAGGATCGACTGAGGGAGATACTCATCGCGGCGGGAGTCGCGACGTGCGACGCGGAGAAGAATCGCAATGGCCTCGACCGAAATTCGCAAGCGACTGTACGAGCGGTACGTTTCGACCCACGCCGGTGACGGGATCAGGCTAACATCGGCATCGGTGCGATCCCGATTCCGAGCGTTCGCAAACTATTACGGCGATTTCCTGCCAGCGGATAAAGACGCATCGATACTTGACATTGGCTGCGGTCACGGCGCGTTTCTATGCTTCCATCGCGAGCGCGGATACCACAATGCCGCCGGAGTGGATATCAGTCCGGAACAGGTCGCGATCGCGCGCCGGATCGGATTGCAAGATGTCGAATGTATCGATGCGTTCCAGGCACTGAGCGTGCGGCCCGGTACAGTTGCGATGGTGAGCGCTCTTGATTTCCTTGAGCATCTCGAAAAGGAAGAAGCGATGAGAGCGCTCGATGCGATACACTGCGCGCTCGCGCCCGGCGGAACTGTGCTCATTCACACCGTGAATGCGGAAAGTCCGTTCTTCGGCAACGTGCGCTATGGCGACTTGACGCACGAGAGCGCATTCACGCATGAGAGCCTGAAGCAAATCCTCTCGGCGACTTGTTTCGATGATATTCGTATCCGGCCTGCGGGTCCTATAGTACACGGAATTCTTAGTCTCATGCGCGCAGTAATTTGGCGTGCTTCAGAAAATCTATTCCGGCTCGCAGCCGCTGCCGAGACGGGAGAATTGCGTGATCATATATTCACCCGTAACCTGATCGCCGCGGCGCGGCGCGCTTAGGCCGGATCCGGAGAGACATAAGCTCTTCACGAGAACCCCGGCGGGACGACATATGGGATTCGATCAATACGAACGTGGCTCTCGCCTGATGCCCGAGGATATCTATGAACGCATCGCCAGCCGTGCGAACACGAAGTTCAGCTTGTCGCGCCAGCTCGCTACCGCGTTGTTCTTTATTCTCGCAGTCGCCACACTGAACTACTATGCTCCGGCACATAGCAACTCAACCGAACGGTTCTATGCGTCGCTGATGCTGGTACTTGTGGCGGGGCCGCTGTGGCTGTGGAGGCTTGGAATCGATCACGACCCTCCCTTCATTGTTCTTCTGAGCGTGATCTATTTCTATACGTACGGATTAGGGGTATTTTTGCTCAGATCGTTCTCCGGAAGTGTGTACGGGTCGGACATTTCGCCCCAGTGGGTTGAAGCAGCGCTTCGGCTATCGCTCGAGGGCATGGTCTGCATGTTAGCGGGCTACTACGCATGGCCGTGGCTGCCGGTAGCGTCGGTGATGCCGCGATTTCGCATGCGATGGACCGATCGCCGCGCGGTGCGCGCGGCGGGTTACGTATTAGCAATCGGCGGCGTCGCCGCCTCGCTGGCGCAAATTCCCGGTCTGCCGAAATCCCTCGGCCAGCTTATGGTCTACGCGCAGGATAGCACTACTGTCGGCATGTGCATTTTGCTCGGTCTCTGGTTGATGGGAATGGTAGGTAACCGTCAGATGCTACTTCTATTCGCCGTGCTCGTTCCGTTGCGTCTAGGGACGGGCCTGATCGGCGGCGCATCCGGTGGCGCAATATTCATAATCCTGACGCTGGTGTTGATGTACGCGGCGTTATCTCATCGAATACCCTGGATTCTGGTGCTTGCGGGCACGGCGGCGATGTTCGTAATTCGGCCGCTGGAGCTGCCGTATCGCGCCGCGACCTGGTATCCGCAGGGCGAGCTCTATCACGCGTCGAATTTACAAAAGGCTGAATACATGTATGGTCTGATCGAGAGGACGGCCGTCGGCGGTGAGGTTCCGCCCGAGGTTCTGATTCAGGCAGCGGCGGGACGGTTGTCGATGTTCCCGATGCTGGCTGATGTGGTCTCGGAAACGCCATCAGTTATACCCTACTGGAGCGGGGCATCTTATTATTCGCTGCCATTCAAATTGATTCCGCGAATAATCTGGCCGGGAAAGCCCGAGGAGGTCACTGGACGGACTTTCGGCCATCGTTACGGATACACGCCCGTCGAAGATCCCGGCACGTCGATCAACTTCGCCCAGGAGGTTGAGCTGTACGCTAACTTCGGGTCTTACGGGGTGATTATCGGGATGCTCATATTCGGTATGATCTACCGGTCGCTCCTCTCGATGTTCGTGCATCCGCAGATGGGGTTCGGCGCACTCATCGCAGCGGTATTCGTGGTGAGCTCATTATTCGACATTGAAACCGGAACAGGTCTGGTCTTTGGAGGCATACCGTGGACGCTCATCTATATCGGCGCGATAAACGCGTTCGTGATGCTGTTGCATTTTGAGATTTCTGACCTCGATCGGCACGCCGCCACGCCAGCCTTGCGATAATCACATTGGCCGGCGTAACGGTAAAGCCCGACGCGATCCAAGACGCGGCGCGCAAACTGCGCGTCTTGCACGTTAGCCCGTATTACGCGCCGGCGTGGGGCTACGGAGGGATCGTCGAATCGGTATCTCAGTTGGCACGGCATCTCGCGCTCGCTGGAGCCGAAGTCCGGGTGCTTACCACTGACGCGAATGGCTCGCGCCGCCTGAGCGAACGCGAGATGATCAACGAGTCGCCGATCGAGGAGACATGTTACTGCGCGCGGCGGCTCGCGAAATCGTTCGCACCCTCGATGCTGACCAGACTGCCCGCGATGGTGCGGTGGGCCGATATCGTACACCTACACGCCGTCTACTCCTTTCCGACGCTACCGACTCTCGCCTGCGCGCGAATTCTGAATCGGCCGCTGGCGTGGACGCCGCGGGGAGCTTTGCAGCGCTGGCAGGGCTCGCGCCGCGTCGCATTGAAGACGGTGTGGGACAGGGTCGCGGCGGCGGTGTCGCCATCGCGGATGACGTTGCATCTCACTTCCGAGCAGGAGGCGCGGGAATGCGCCGGTTACTTCCCTAACGCCGCGCGAATCGTCGTCGGCAATGGAGTGCAGATTCCCGAACGCGTCGCGCGCTCGCAGGCAGCGGACAAATTGCGAGTAGGATTTATCGGACGACTTGATCCGAAAAAGGGGATCGAGAACCTGCTCGAGGCGTGCGCGATTATCGCCGAGCGAAAAACGATCTCGTTATCCCTTGCGATAGCGGGGAGCGGCGCGCCGGCTTACGAACAGAAGCTTTCGCGGCGCGTGGCCGATCTGGCACAAAGCTGCGATGTAACGATGTCCGCCGAGGTGCGCGGCGATGCCAAAGAAGCATGGTTCGCCGCGCGCGACCTCGTCGTGGTTCCTTCGTTTACCGAGAATTTTGGCAATGTGGTCGCCGAAGCTCTGGTGCGCGAAGTGCCCGTGATCGCGAGCCGCGGCACTCCGTGGCAGGGGCTCGATGAACATGGCTGCGGGCTGTGGGTTGCGAACGATCCTGAAAGCCTCGCCGCAGCGATCGAGCGGATCGCGTCGATGCCGCTCGCCGAGATGGGCGCGCGGGGCCGCGCCTGGATGCTCGAGCAATACTCATGGGAGCGATGTGCGCACGACATGATCGTTTGTTACGAAGAGATTCTCCGGCCGACGGGCCGCGCTGCCGCACAAGTTGCCGGCAGCGTGCGCAGCGCGCTCTGAGCACACTCCACGGCCCCCGAACAGATGCTTATAGTCGGAATTAACGCCTATCACGGCGACGCAAGCGCCGCAGCAATCGTCGATGGGCGCCTGATTGCAGCGGCCGAGGAAGAGCGCTTTACCCGGGTCAAGCACGCGGCCGGATTTCCCGTCCATGCTCTGCGCTATGTTCTCGATGCCGTAGGCGCGTCACCGAGCGAGATCGACGTGGTAGCGGTCGCGCGCGACCCGTGGGCACGCCTGATGCGTAAGGCTTGGTATGCGCTGCGGATGCCGGCGCGCGCGGCGGGAAGGATCGGCGTGCAGGGTCACTTTGCCGCGATCGGCGCTGAAATCGCCCGTGCCTTGGGGGCCGGCGCCAAGAACTTCGAGGTCGTCCGCGTCGAGCACCATCTGGCTCATCTGGCGAGTTCTTTTCTGGTGTCGCCATTCGAGGAAGCGGCGCTATTTTCGATCGACGGACTCGGGGATTTTGCCTCCGCGATGTGGGGCGTCGGCCGTGGCTCAAGAATCGAGCCTTGGGGCGCGGTCGCATTTCCGCATTCGCTCGGTATCTACTACACCGCGCTCACCCAATATCTCGGGTTTCCACGTTACGGCGATGAGTACAAGGTGATGGGTCTCGCGTCGTATGGCGAACCCGAGATGCTCGACGAATTTCGCCGGATCGTGCTTGGCCCGGAGGCAGGCCGGGGATCGTTCGCGCTTGATACTGACTATTTTTTGCATCATCGCTCGACTGCGGCAATGACCTGGGATGGGGGCGAACCGGTAATTGGACGTTTGTATTCGAATCGACTTGTCGAGCGACTCGGAGCGCCGCGCGACGCATCGGAGCAGATCGAAAAACGCCATCACGCGATTGCAGCCTCGATGCAGCGGCGTCTCGAGGAGGTGGTGCTCGAGAATCTGCGCCGGCTGCAGCGCACAAGCGGAATGCGCACGTTATGCCTAGCGGGCGGGGTTGCTTTTAATTGCGTGACTAACGGCAAAATTTTTGAAGCGACAGGGTTCGAGCGGGTGTATATCCAGTCGGCTGCGGGCGACGCGGGACTTGCGATCGGCGCCGCGATGGAGGCGTGGCATCGAAACGGCTCCCACCGGCGCGATTTCGTCATGGAGCACGCCTATTGGGGTGCGGAGTACAGCGACGCCGAGATTGCCGTGGTGCTCGCCGCCGCTGCAGGCGAGATCGAGCGGCAGGGGTGCATCATTCGTAAGATCGACGCTCGACCCGAGTTGTTGAACCTGGTCGCCCGCACGATCGCCAGCGGTCACGTCGTCGGATGGTTCCAAGGTCGGATGGAATGGGGCCCGCGCGCGCTCGGTAATCGCAGTATCCTCGCCGATCCACGCAGGCCCGAGATGCGCGAGATACTCAACAGCAAAATCAAACGGCGCGAGGCCTTTCGACCGTTCGCACCGTCGATTCTTGAAGACCGGACAAGCGAATACTTCACCCAGCCGCATCCGTCGCCCTTCATGCTGATGGCGTATTCGGTACGTCCGGAGAAGCGTGCGTTGATTCCCGCGACGACTCATGTCGATGGGAGCGGACGGTTGCAGACCGTCAGCGAGCGGCAGAATCCTCTCTACTATCAGCTTATCTGCGAATTCGAGCGTCAGACGGGAGTGCCGGTGTTGCTCAACACGTCGTTTAATGAAAATGAACCGGTGGTACAGATGCCCGGCGAAGCCTTGGACTGCTTTCTTCGTACTCGCATGGATATGCTGGCGATTGGATCATACATTATTACACGTGCAGTATGAATTTGACACGTCAAAGCATCATTGAAATAATCATCGCACGTAGGGGTGCATATGGCGACGAAGGTTCTGGTTACTGGCGCTGGCGGCTTTATCGGCAGTCATCTTGCTGCATTTCTCAAGCAGCAGGGCTATTGGGTGCGCGGCGTCGATATCAAGGAACCCGAGTTCGCTCGCTCAGCATGCGACGACTTTCGCCTGCTCGATCTCCGGCGTTGGGAAAATTGCCTCGAAGCCACTCGCGGCATTGAAGAGGTCTATGCGCTGGCGGCGGATATGGGCGGGATGGGCTTTATTTCAGCGCATCACTCGCAAATTCTCTACAACAACGCGATGATCAATTTTCAAACCCTCGAGTCTGCGCATAGCAACGGAGTTAAGCGTTACCTTTACAGCTCGTCCGCCTGCGTCTATCCCGAGTTCAAGCAGACCGAAACGAACGTCGTGCCACTGCGTGAAGAAGACGCCTATCCCGCTCAACCGCAGGACGCCTACGGATGGGAAAAGCTCATTACCGAGCGGCTTTGTACGCATTATCGCGAGGACTACGGGATCGAAACGCGAATCGTGCGCTTCCACAATATTTTCGGGCCCAAAGGCACATGGGAAGGTGGCCGTGAAAAGGCACCCGCCGCAATGTGCCGTAAGATTGCCAACGCCAAGCTGACCGGAAATCACGAAATCGAAATCTGGGGCGACGGTGAGCAGACCCGCTCGTTTTGCTATATCGACGATTGCGTCCTCGGCATCCACAAGTTGATGCGTTCCGACTATCAAGAACCGCTAAACCTCGGCCAGGATCGGATGGTCACGATCAACGAATTGGCCGATATGGTCGCCGGGATCGCTGGAATTTCGATCACCAAAAAACACGTCGTGGGACCGCAGGGCGTTCGTGGACGCAACTCGGATAACACGCGATTGCGCGCCATCTTGCGATGGGAACCGGAAATCTCTCTCGAAGAAGGAATGCGCCGCACCTACCTGTGGATCGAAGAGCAGGTACGGCAACAAATCGGAACCGGGCGCGCATCGGCAATCGCCTGACGCTCAGCCCACAAAGAGATCGCTATCGCATAGTAGTTACGCTCGCACGGAGCGTCTCGCACGCGACTGCTTTTCCTAAATCGTTCCTTTTGGCCCGATCCTGAAGCGACCGGCCAGTTCCTCACCGAGTTGTGCGACGATCTATCGGCGCGCCATCGGATTACCGTGGTCGCCGGTCCCTCGCTGCACCGCGCCGCTCCGCAGCGGGCGCCTCTGACCCGAGAGCGACGCGGCGAAATCGACATAATCCGCACTTGGGGCACGCGATTCTCGAAGTCGCGGCTCGCCGGGCGAATTTCCAACCTCGCCACTTATTACACCCTTGCCGCATTAGCTGCCCTTCGGATTGATCGCCCGGATTTGATTGTCGCGGCCACCGATCCACCGTTGCTAGGCGCGTTGGGCGCGATGCTGAAGCGACGCTTTGGATGTCCGCTCGTGTACAACGTACGCGATTTGTATCCCGACATCGCGTACGCGAACGGCGGCCTCAAAAATCCGGCACTCCTCTCGCTTTTGCGCCGCGCAAATTCATTCACTTACCGGCATGCTGACGAGATCGTCACGCTGGGCCGCGATATGGCGGAGCGCATCATAGCCAAGGGCGTCCCGTCCGAAAAGGTTTCGGTGATTCCCGATTGGGTCGATACCATGCGGATCCGCCCGCTCGCGCATAATCCGTTTCGCGCCCGGTTCGGCGATCGTTTCGTCGTCATGTACTCCGGGAACATCGGCCTCTCGCAGCAATTGGAAATGGTGCTCGAAGCCGCCGCACGCGTTGCCGACCAGCCTGCAATTCTTTTCGTCCTGATCGGAGAGGGCGCACGCAAACCCGCTCTCGAAAAGCTTGCTCGAGATCGCGGTCTCGCCAATGTGATGTTCCTTCCCTATCGACCCAAAGAGGAGCTTGCCGAGTCGCTCGGAGCCGCCGATCTGCACCTGATTCCGCTCATGCCCGGCGCGGCCGGATGCTTGGTGCCGAGCAAGATCTACGGCATCCTCGCGGCCGGACGCCCGTTCGTCGCAATGATGGAGTCGCACGCCGAGGTCGCGCGGATAGCACTCGAATTCCACGTCGGCTCGGTCGTCGCTCCAGGTGATACGGCGGCGCTCACCGCCGCGATTCTGAGCGCGGCCGCCAATCCTGCCGAATTGCGCGCGATGGGCGTTCGGGCGCGCGATCTAGCAGTTCGAAAGTTCGACCGCGCTGTTACCACGCGTCCTTTTGCCGCAACGCTCGAACGCCTCGCCCAAAGCACCTGAACACATACGTCTGAGGCAGTTTTACTTGGTTCGTTTTGCCTTCGCGATGCAGCAATATCCGCATTGGGACGTGAGAACAAGCAAATTAGGCTTATACTATGCTTTGATAACTTCTTGCGATAAAGTCTTATCAAAATTAAGTTAGGCTGTCGGCAGTAAGGGGGGGCAGCATCGCCTTTTCGTCATGAATCAGCATCTCTTTATAGAGATTATTTCGATCGCATCGCTCGCGTTCGCGATCGCGATGGGCAGCATACCGTTCGCGATCGTGATTGGCCGCAAGCTCGGCCTCGTCGCGCATCCCGCCGCGCTTCCGAAAGGCGCCGAACCGACCGTCGAATTCGGTGGCGCCCCGATTATGGGCGCGATCCTGATCACGCTCGCCGCATTCCATCAACTGCCGTATTGGATTGTGCTCGGAGCGAGCGGTTTGCTGCTCCTGGGGATACTCGATGATGCGATCGAATTGAGGCCCTACCAGAAATTCATATGTCAGACGACCCTCTGCGCCTGCTCGGCGATTTTCGCGCTTCCCCTGCGTTCCTGGACTCCGTGGCGGGCGGTCGACTACTCAATCTCAATCCTGTGGCTGGTCACGACAACCAACGCGGTCAATCTGATTGACGGTCTGGACTGTCTGGCCGCTGGAGTGGGGACAACAGCCGCAGTCGCGATCGCTGCCGCGGGATTGATGCATCATGCGCCTCAGGTGTGGATACCCAGTGTAGCGATAGTAGGCGCACTCGTCGGTTTCATGATGTTCAACTTCCCTCCCGCGTCGATCATCATGGGCGACGCAGGAGCGCTGCCGCTCGGTTACCTACTCGGCGCACTCGCGCTCGAGGGTGGAGATCTCGCCACGAATTCTCGGCTCACCGCTTATGTCTTCCCGGTACTGGTGATGATCGTACCGCTGCTCGATACTATGATAGTTAGCGTAACGCGGCTTGCGACCGGGAGTTGGATTTCGCGGCGCGGCGCCGACCATTCGCATCATCGGTTGCTCTCACTTGGCCTGACCGATCGCGCTGCCGTACTGGTTTGCTGCGCAGTCTCCGTTGTGGGCGCGTCGTGCGGCCTTGCGGCAACTATTCTGACGCACGAAAATGAAATCGTAGCGCTGCCGTTTCTGATCCTGGCCACAGCGGTAGTGGCATTGTTCACGATGGATTTGACCTTCGAGAGTGAACCGCCGGGGCTTGCTTACGGCTACGCGCAGGGCATGGCGCGGTTCATCCTGCGTTTAGGTTACAAGCAGCGAGTCGCTGAGGCCGCCGTAGATTTCGCGCTGATAAGCGGCGCATATCTGGCCGCGCAGGCGCTGCGCCACGATTTCAACATTGATGGCCCGACAATCGGCTTGTTGCTCCGCCAAGTGCCATACGTGGCTTTCGCGACTTATCCCGCTTTCGTGATATCAGGCGTGTACCGCGGCATCTGGCGCTACACGAGCCTGTCCGATGGACTCAGATTTGCCAACGGCTCTGTCCTGGCGGGAGTCTTTGTTACGCTCGCATCGCGCGTTTTGCCGATCTCCGTGTCGGGTTCGATCGTGGTGCTGTTCGTGATCCTGCTTTTCAATCTGTTGATGATGACCCGGATCTCCTTTCAGGCCATACGTAGAGGTATCGGCCAGCTCGCGGTGGCGCGCGAACGCGTTCTGGTCGTTGGAGCGGGCAAGGAAGGCGCCGCAGCGGCGGATTTTGTCCTCGCCGGCGGCGGGCATAATGTTCGCGTGATTGGATTTGTTGACGGCGACGCGTTCAAGGTCGGCAAGCTGATGCACGGGTATCGCGTACTCGGCTCGATCGCCGACCTCGAGTCCATCTACAGAGCCGCCCCGTTTCAGCAACTGCTGCTTGCCGTTGACGACCTTTCCGCCGTCTCGCTTGCAACGATCTCCGAATTTGCCGGCCGCCAAGGCGTTGCGCTGCGGCGCTTCTCGATTCACCTTGACGAGATGCGCGCCGAGCTGCCGGCACCAGCCGTCGATCCGCAGCCTGCGGCGATAATCGCAGTCCCGATCCGCGCGCCGCGTTTAATCTGAAGCGCCGCCGTCACTTGTCGGACACCGCTGACCGGGCCGCTGATTGATGGTGAATTGCCGAGCGGCGCGTGCGATAATCCACTCGCCGTAAATTATCCTTTGGGGAGAGGAAATCCATGAGTCGAGCGCGCAAACCTGTGCATATCGAGCCGAAAGGTTGGGGCCGCGAAGTCTGGATTGCGAACAATGACCGCTACTGCGGCAAGATCCTCGAAATTAAAAAGGGCAAGCGCTGCTCGTTGCACTATCACAAGATCAAGACCGAATCGTTTTATCTGCGCGCTGGCCGCCTGATTATCCGCATCAAACAATCGGCTGACGCCGACCAAATCGAGGAGTTCGTACTCGAAGCCGGCGAGTGCATGGACGTTCCGATCGGCCTCGTCCACCAGATGGAAGCGCTCGAGGATGCTGAATTGTACGAGTTCTCGACTCAGCACTTCGACAGCGATTCCCATCGCTTGGTCCGCGGCGATTGAGCCGGGCACGGCGCGCATGAATTCAGACAGGGAGTCAGGATGGCGAAAGTCGCACTGATCACAGGCGTAACCGGCCAGGACGGTTCATATCTGGCTGAACTACTGCTTACCAAGGGTTATGAGGTACACGGAATCGTGCGGCGCACCTCGAGCTTCGCGACCGGGCGTATCGATCACCTGCGCAAAGGCTTCACACCCGGCTCCGACGGCTTGCAGCTTCACTACGGCGATCTGGGCGACGGAACCGGCCTGCGCCGCATCATCGAGCAGGTCCGCCCCGACGAGGTTTACAATCTCGCTGCGCAATCGCACGTGCGCATCTCGTTCGATCAGCCCGAATACACCGCGGATGTCGTCGGCTTGGGCGCGCTGCGCTTGCTCGAAGCGCTGCGCGATCATAATCATCGCCACGGCCGCAGCGCGCGGCTTTACCAGGCTGGCTCCTCCGAGATGTTCGGCAAGGTCACCGAAATTCCGCAGTGCGAAACCACGCGCTTCCATCCGCGCAGCCCCTACGCATGCGCCAAGGTTTACGCACATGAGCAGACGGTCAATTATCGCGAGGCATACGGCCTGTTCGCCTGTAACGGAATCCTGTTCAATCACGAATCGCCGCGCCGCGGCGAAAATTTCGTCACTCGCAAAATCACGCGCAGCGCCGGCCGGATCAAGCTCGGCCTGCAGGACAAGCTCGCCCTCGGCAACCTCGACGCGAAGCGCGATTGGGGATTCGCCGGCGATTACGTCGAGGCGATGTGGATGATGCTTCAGCAGGAACAACCCGACGACTACGTAATCGCCACTGGCGAAACTCATTCGGTGCAGGAATTCCTCGAGCTCGTCTTTGATCGCCTCGGCCTCGATTGGAAAAAATATCTCGAGATCGATCCGCGCTTCTTCCGTCCCTCGGAGGTTGACATTCTGATTGGCGACGCCGGCAAGGCGCGCCGCGTACTCGGATGGGCTCCAAAGGTGAACTTTTCGCAGTTGACCGCGATGATGGTCGATGCGGATCTCGAATTGGCGCAGCGCGAGCGCAAGTCACGCGAGGCTTAGCGGCTACACTTGATTACTCGCAGATCAACGCCATGACGCGACTCGCCACACCTAATCGAGTTTCTTGATTAGGTGCGCTTGACCGACTGACCGCATGGCGGTCAGTCGGTCAGATTCATTCTATTCGATTGCCGACCCTCCTCGGTGCGCATACGATTTAATCATTCGACCACTGCGCATCAAGTTCCGAGGAGTAACCATGGGGCAAAGCCGATCGATTGCACGAATCGTTACCAAGTCACGCGCGGTTAATAACCGCCAGAGTATTGCGCTCTCCGATGCGATCGTGCGGATTCAAACCGTTGAGCCGATCCAATTCGTCGATCTGACTGACATCATCAATGCACACCTTGCCGATAACGGATGCGTGTCCGGTCAAGTGACCGTGTTCTCGCGCCACACCACCGCGGCGATCAAGATCAACGAGGCTGAAGAACTGCTGCTAGCGGACTTCAAGACGATGCTCGCGCGGCTATGCCCCGCCGACGCGCACTATCATCACAATGACATGTCGCGCCGAAAGCCGCCTATCGCCCCCGACGAACGCCCCAACGCGCATTCGCATCTTATGCATCTGCTCCTGTCCACCAGCGAGCATATTCCCGTGATGGACGGACGGCTCGCGCTCGGCACCTGGCAGCGCGTTTTCATGGTCGAGCTCGACGGCCCGCGCGAGCGCGAGGTAATGATCCGCTGCGCCAGCTACGAGCCGCACGGCGACCTGCGAGGTAAATCCGCCCCGATCGATCTGCATGCGCGGAGCGCCAACGGCGGCATCATCAACGCGGCCGCCCGCAGCGGCGCCCCCGCGAAGTAATCCGGAATTGGAGTCGCAGCGCGAAAGCGCGCTGGCCGTAATCGGCCCGCGCGCTTTTCTTTTACTGCCCGCGGCTCAGGAAGTCGCGGGCGCGAATTCCGCCTCGAGCCGCTCGGTATCTTCCGGCGACAGGTTGAAGTATTTGCACTCCGGATGATGGAAAACGATTGCGCTGACGGAGCTCTCCGGATCCATCATGAAGCCTTCCGTCAGCCGCACGCCAATTTCGTGGCGTTCGGGCTCGAGCAGCTTGAAAAGGATCGCCTGGTCTTCGAGGCGAGGACACGCGGGGTAGCCAAACGAATAACGCTTGCCGTGATAGCGCGCCTGGAACAGATCTTTCTTCGTGATTCCGGGTGGATCTCCGATTCCCCACATCGCGCGAATCTTCTGATGCAGCAGTTCGGCGAATGCCTCGGCGCCCTCGAGCGCGAGGATTTGCAAAATGTGCGAGCGCAGATAATCGCCGCGGCTCTTCCAATCGTCGGCAAGCGCGCGCACTCCTTCACCGATCGTCACGATAAACGGGCACAGGTAGTCGGCCCGTCCGCTTTTTGCATCGCCAACATAGTCGGCCAACGACAGATAGGGCGGTGCGCTCTGCCGTCCGAAGCGCAGCCGGCCGATCTCGCTCGAACCATCCGGGGTCAGAAAGCTTACCGTTCGGTCGCCGTCGGACTGCGCGCGGATGAATCGAAAAATCGCGTTGGCGCTGATATCGGCGCGCTCGAGCATCCGGTCCTGCACTTCTTCGATCGCGGCTTTGAGTTCGAGGGCCTTGGGATTCCCTTCGGCTAGCGCGCGCTCGGCGTCGCGCAAACCGAGATGCTTCGTATAGAGCATCGCGGGATTGATGTATGGAAATATCTCCGCAAGCTCATAATGCCGCAGCACGTGAGTCTTGAGATCGGGCGGCGTGGGAATTTCGATATCGCGCCGCACCGAGGATTTTGCTCCCGCCGCTTTCGCGGCACCGTTTGCCGGCCGCGGCGTTGCCGCAAGCATCCGCGCCGAATCCTCCTCGAGCCGGCGCCGCAGTATCTCGCGCCGCTCGTCATCCATGATCTCATTGGCCAGCGACAGCCCTGACATCGCGTCGTTCGCGTATGCGACCAGCCCTGGATATTCCGGCGCGATCTTGATCCGCGTGAAGCGGTTCGAAAGCGCCGCCCCACCAACCAGGATCGGGCAATCGATACCCGCACCCCTCAGGTCCTGCGCCGTCACCACCATCATCTGCGCCGATTTCACCAGCAGCCCCGAAAGCCCGATCGCGTCCGGGTGATGCTGCTTAAACGCCTTGATCAGATCCTCCGGCGGCACCTTGATCCCCAGATTGATCACGCGGTAGCCGTTGTTCGAGAGAATTATCTCGACCAGGTTCTTGCCGATATCGTGAACGTCGCCCTTGACGGTCGCCAGGATAATCTTGCCGCGATTCGAGCTTTCAGATTTCTCCATGTGCGGCTCGAGATGCGCGACGGCGGCTTTCATCGCCTCTGCCGATTGCAAAACCTCGGCGACGATCATCTGGTTGGCGTTGAAAAGCCGTCCGACTTCGTCCATCCCCTTCATCAACGGCCCGTTGATGATTTCGAGCGGACCCATCGTCGCGAGCAGCTCGTCGAGATCGTCGGTCAGTCCCTCTTTCGAGCCTTCAAGGATATAGCGCGGCAGGCGCTCCAGGAGCGGAAGATCTTTACGATTCTCCTTTTCGACGCCGCTCTTGCGCTCGCGGAAATGCGCCGCGTACGCGGCGATCGGATCCTCGCCGCGCCACCAGATCAGATCGTCGGCGAGCTTTTTTTCTTCTTCCGGAATCGACGGATAGCGCGGCAGCTTCTCCGTGTTCACCATCGCAAGGTCGAGTCCCGCCTCGATACAGTGATGCAGCATCACGGCGTTCAGGACCTCGCGCCCCGCGGGTGGAAGTCCGAACGACACGTTCGAGATCCCGAGGATCGTCTTCGCCCGCGGCATCGCCGCCTTGATGAGCCTGATACCCTCGATTATCTCGACCCCCGCGCCGATATAGTTCTTGTCGCCGGTCGCGATCGGGAAGGTCAGCGGATCGAAGATGATGTCTTCGGGCTCGATGCCGTACTTCTCCGTGAGCAGCTTGTAGGAGCGCTCGGCGATCGCGAGTTTGCGCTCGCGAGTAATCGCCTGCGCCTGCTGCTTGTCTTCGTCGATCGTGCCGACGACGAGCGCGGCGCCGTAGGT
Source organism: Deltaproteobacteria bacterium (assembly GCA_021799555.1). Classification (GTDB taxonomy): domain Bacteria; phylum Desulfobacterota; class Binatia; order Binatales; family Binataceae; genus JBARDN01. The sequence goes on from JAJZAG010000008.1 coordinate 21,769, forward strand.
CTTGGCAAGCCTGACGACCGCCTGAAAACGTTCGGAGTGCTCGCCGTCTTCGAGGTTGATCGAGTTGATGATCGACTTGCCGGGCGTGCGTTTGAGCGCCTCTTCGACCACACGCCAATCGGTCGAGTCGATCATGAGCGGCACTTTGACTTTTTTGGTCTCCAGCTCCAGGAAACGGATCACGTCGGGGAGCTCTTCGCGGTCCGGGTCCTGCAGGCAGACGTCGAGGATATGCGCCCCGCGGCGGACCTGGGCGCGTCCGATCTCGGAAGCTTCCTCGAACTTGCCTTCCGCGATGAGACGCTTGAACTTACGGCTGCCGAGAACGTTGGTCCGCTCGCCGACGATAATCGGGCGCGTCTCGGCGTTGATCACGAGCGACTCGATCCCCGATACCGCCGTGCGCCTCACGCTCGGAATTTCGCGCGGCTTCATTCCCGCGACTGCCTCCGCAAGCAACCGAATGTGCTCGTCCGTCGTGCCGCAGCATCCCCCAACCAGGTTCACCCATCCGTTTTGTGCAAAGCGCGCGACTTTTGCCGCCAGCATCGGGGCTGTCTCGTTGTAATGTCCTTCTTCGTCGGGCAGACCCGCGTTCGGCACACACGCTACGTTAAAGCGCGCCACAGAGGCGAGCGTGCGCAGATGATCGGTCATGAAGTCCGGACCGGTCGCGCAATTGAGTCCGATCCAGAGCAGATCGCGATGTGCTATCGAGATGTAGAACGCTTCGATATCCTGCCCGCCCAAAAGCGTGCCCATAGTTTCGACGGTTCCCGACACCGCGACGCCGGGAGTCACGCCGGTTTTCTCGATCGCGCGGTCGATTCCGACCAGACCCGCCTTGACGTTGAGCGTGTCCTGCGCCGTCTCGAGCAGCAGGACATCGGCGCCGCCCTCGATTAACCCGGCAGCCTGCTCCGCGTACGCCTCAACAAGTTGATCGAACGTGACGCCGCCGGTCACCGACAGGCTCTTGGTGGTCGGACCCATCGAGCCAGCGACGAAGCGCGGCTTCCGCGGAGTGGTGAACTTATCGGCTTGCTCGCGCGCGATCGCGGCGGCGATCCGGTTGAGCTCGAACGCGTCGGCCTCAAGACCATACTCGGCAAGCACGATTCGCGTCGAGCCGAAGCTCGCGGTTTCGATAATGTCGGCCCCGGCTTCGAGGAACCCCGCGTGCATCGCGCGGATCAGGTCGGGCCGCGTACGCACCACGTTTTCGTTGCATCCTTCGTATTGCGCGCCGCCGTAGTCTTCGGCCGACAGTTGATGCGCCAAAATAAAGGTGCCGAAAGCGCCGTCGAGCACCATGATCCGCTCGGCGAGCAGATTCTTCAGCAGCTTGATCCGGTTTGCATCAGTCGCCATTGTTGGAATCTCGTAGGTTAGTCCAAGTGAAACTCAACCCTATCCCAGCCGTGATCTCCATTCAATTTCACACGCTTTCGCTGTACTTCCGCGCATCCGAGCGCTCAGGTGTTCGATAATGGCCGCTCGCAACCGCGCGCGGCTGGTCGTCGTGACCGGGGGTGCGGGTTTTATCGGTTCGCATCTGACCGACGCGCTCGTCGAGCGCGGAATGCGGGTGCGTGTCGTCGATAATTTCGCAACCGGCCGCCGTGACCGCCTAAATCCGGGCGCCGAGCTTTTCGAGGCCGATATCCGCGATGCCGCGGTGATCGCTCCCGCTTTCACCGCCGAGGTCGATTGTGTGTTCCATACCGCGGCGCTGCCGCGAATCCCGCTTTCGATCGCCAAGCCGGTCGAGACGCACATGACTAATGTCGTTGGCACACTGAACGTCCTGATGGCGGTGCGCGAGGCGAAGATTCGCCGCTTCGTCTTTTCAGGATCGTCGTCGGTATATGGAAATCAGGATCGTTTGCCGTTCGTCGAAGCGATGACGCCGCACCCACAGAGTCCGTATGCGTTGCAAAAGCTGGTGGGAGAAGAATACGCGCGGATGTTCCATCGCCTCTACGGGGTCCAGGCGATTACGCTGCGCTATTTCGCGGTATACGGCCCCCGCATGGCCGAGGAAGGCGCCTACATGCTCGCGATCGCCGCCTTTATGTGCGCGCGCCGGGACGGACGCCCACTCGAAATTCACGGCGACGGCGAGCAAACGCGCGATTTCACCCACGTACGCGACGTAGTGGCGGCAAACATCCTTGCCATGGACGCCGAGGTTGCCGACGGCCGCCCAATCAATATCGGCTACGGACATAACGTGAGCATCAACCGAATCGCGCAAATCTTTGGCGTCCCGGCGGTTCATACGCCCGCGCGCCCCGGCGACATGCGCGACACACTCGCCGATCGCGCACTCGCGCAAAAGCTCCTCGGATGGACCCCGCGCGTGTCGATAGAGGATGGCCTCGCCGAGCTGCTAAAGGGCTAGCTAGGCGCTTTCGCCGGACGCTCGCGCTCTGGTTTCTCGCATCTGCCGGCTTTGTATTCGCGATGGCGGTGCGATAACGCTTTGGGCGGGGAGACCGCTATGAGTGAGCCGTATTACAAGCAGCATTGGATTGAGATCGATCCGGAGCGTCACGCGGCGTATGACCAGATATTGGCGTACCATCCCGCGATGGAACCGATCCTGCGCCCGCTCGAATTGCGCGCCGGACTGAATGTGCTCGATGTCGGCTCGGGTCCGGGGCATACGACGCTCGAACTAGCGCGGCGGGTTGGACCGTCGGGAAAGGTGACCGGGGTCGATATCAATGCCGAGTTCGTAGCGCGCGCGTCGGCCCGCGCGCACGAGCAGAAGGCGAACGTCGAGTTTGTGCACAGCGCATTTCCGCCGCTGCCGTTTCCCGACCGCTCGTTCGAGCGCGTGTTCTGCAAGAATGTCCTGGAGTACGTGGATTCCGCACCTGCGACAGTTGCCGAGATGGCGCGCGTCGCGGCGGATGGCGGGATCGTGGTTGCGATCGACAGCGATTGGGACATGCTCGCGCTCGACCTCGGCCCGGAATCGAGCGAACAAATCGAACGGGTGCTCGCGGCGGCCAAGTCGATTGCGATCAAAGAGCCGAAAATCGGACGGCGCCTCTACGGAATTTTTCGCGCGGCCGGACTTGCCGACGTTAGCGTCGAGATCATGGCGGGCGCCGATACCGTGGGGCGCTCGCTGCCGATGCTCAAGTCGAGCCTCTCGCGATATGCGCGCGATTCGGGCCGCGTGAGCAGTGCGGAAGTCGAGCGATGGCTCGGCGCGATCGATCAAGCGGTCTCGAGCGGCAGGTTTTTCTTTGCACTGCCGCAGTTCGTCGTGCGTGGAATTAAACCGTAGCCGGTCTCCAACCTGGCCGGCGTAAAGCCTGATCGCAGGGGAGCTCAGATGATTCCGGCGTGGCTAGCCTTCTATGACGGGATGATAGCGATCGCGCTATTCCTTGCGGGGATTCTCGGCGCGCACTTTTACCTGGTTGCGCCGCTCGTCGGCTTTCAGATGGCGATGATCTGGGGACTGGTGATCTCGCTGCTCGGCACGATTTTCGGCGTCGTCGCGATAATTCGCACCCACGCGCCCATGCGCGCGGCTGGCCGTCCGCGCGCAAAGGTCGGTCTGATTATGTCGCTGATCGTCTTTGTGCCGATCGTCGTGCTGGTTCTCTCGGGCATCAAATACCCTGGAATCAACGACATCACGACCGACTTCAGCAACCCGCCCGAATTCAAACACGCACAAACGCTCGCGGGAAATCACGGCCGCGACCTCAAATACAACGCTTCGCACTACATGGAAGCACAGCAAAAGGGCTATCCTCCGCTTGCGCCGCTGCATCTGAGCGCTCCGCCGGCGGCAGCCTTCGCGCAAGTCAAGCAAGCCGCTGCCGCGATGCCGACGTGGACGATCACAAGCACCGATGACGCGGCGATGACGCTCGAGGGCGTCAGCACCTCGCGCCTGTTTCATTTCCAGGACGATTTCGTGATTCAGGTGCGTCCGGCCGACGGCGGTGGCAGCCTGATCGAGATGCGCTCGAAGTCGCGCGACGGAATCGGCGACTTCGGCGTCAACTACAATCGTATCGTCAGCTTTTTCAAAAAGCTCTCCGCCGCCGCGCAGCCCGCGGCTTCGTAGCGCCGGCGTCCGTCCGCGCCGGTAAGATCAAAAATTCGCGAGCGCCCGAATCGTGCGCTTGACGGCGCTCGTGCGATCTTCATTCACCGGATTCGTGAACACGATCGCGGTCCCGATTCCCGGCGCAACCAGCGCGCGCAATTTCTCGCGCACCCGCGCCTCGGAACCGACCAATAGCGTCGCATCGATCATTTCGTCGCTGACGGCCTTCATCGCGGACTCGCCGTCGCGTCCCGCGGCGCGGATCGCCGTGATTTCCTTATCGAATCCCGAGCGCGCGATCATGTTGCCGTAGAACGTCAGCGCTCCGTAGCGCGACAAAAGCTTGCGCGCGGGACGGCGCGCCGCCTCGAGGTCATCAGAGATAAACGCGGTCGCGAAAATCGTCGGCTCGACCGACTTCGGATCCCGTCCCGCTACTTTCGCGCCTTCGGCCAATTCTCCCATCGCCTGCGTGACGCGCTTGGGTGGAAAGAAATTGAAAATCACGCCGTCGGCGATCTCACCCGCCAACTTCACCATCGGCTTTGAGACGCCCGCCAGATAGATGGGCAGCTTTTTGGTAACGCGCGGACCGGTAGCGCCGCCGTCGAGCGGTTTGCGGATCGCGGCAACCGTCTCGCGCATCCGCGCCATCGGATCGCCCATATCGATCTTGAGGATCTTGTTCATCTCGCGATGGCCTGTGCCGAGTCCGAGAATAAACCTGCCTCCGGTGAATTCCTGCACCGCCGCGGCTTCATTGGCGAGCAGCGCGGGATGGCGCAGGTAGATATTGCTGATCGCGGTGCCCAGCATGATCCGCTTCGTATGCATCCCGAGCGCGAGCGAGCAGGCGAGCGCGTCATTGCCAGCTTCGGTGACGAAGACACCGGCCATACCGGCATCTTCTGCCGTTTTCGCCCAGTCGATCAGGGCGGCCGGTGGAGAATCGGGAAGAGTGGAAACAGCGATTGCTATTTTTGCCATGAAGGGTTTCCTTTTCAGAGCCGGTGCGACAGTTCCATCATGCGGCAGCCTTCGTCAAGTGTCCGCGCCCTCGCCAATGGTGCTATGGCGCGCGCGTCGATGCTGCTGGACATTCCGGTGGGCCGGACCTACAACAATTAATGAGCATAACGGATCGGCTATTATAGCCGACGAAATCTTGTGCAGGAGGAACTATGAAGCGAGTGGCCATTGGATTCATTTCCGCGGTATTTGTGCTCGCCGCGGTGAGCGTCGGTTCGGCAAGGGATTTGTCGAGCACCTCGCTCGAAGAGGCTTTTATCGACAGCGTCGGCGTTTGCGGTCCGTCGAGCAACATCGCCGGATCGATCGGCAAGAGTAAAGACCAGGCCGTGCAAATGGCGTTGCGCCGGGCGCTGTTTTTGGAGGCCGCTGACGACGCCGCGGGAGTCGCCGGCAAAAACGGCCCGCATTCCGAGTGCCTCCAGAAGGATCTCACTGCGCGCGGTTATACGAAGGCGCAAATGGAGGCTCTGCCGGACTGCGTTTCGCAGGACTGGCCCGGCCCGCTCACTTCTTTGGGCAGTTGCGTGCAGGCCAAAACGCGGCTGGCAGCTGGGTTGAACAAGAAGTAACGGAAGGATATCAACGACTTCGCGCCGGCGCGCCGATCGGTGTCGCCGGCGTTTCTTTTTAGTCGAGCCCGTATTTTCTGCGCTTGCGCCATAGCGTCGCGACATTGATCCCAAGCATGTCGGCCGCTTCTTCGAGCGTCACCGCCTGTTCGAGGACTGCCTCGATGTGGCGCCGCTCAAGCTCCTCGAGCGTCTGGGCGTGATCGGATTTGCCCGGCGCCGCCAGCAACCGATCGGGCAGGTCACCAAGCGCGATCGTCTCCCCCCGGCTCAACACCACCGCGCGCTCGATGACGTTGCGCAGTTCGCGCAGATTGCCCGGCCATGGATACGCCGACAGCGCGCGGATCGCCTCGGGCGCCAGCGCAGCCGGGCGCTTGTGATGGTGCGCGGCCGCCTGCTCGACAAAGTGCGCGGCGAGCCACGGAATTTCGCCTGG
>JAJZAG010000009.1 GCA_021799555.1 Deltaproteobacteria bacterium
ACCGTCGCGGTCGATGCTCTCGACTCGCACCGGCTTTACGCTACGACCGGGCGCGGCTTCTACATCTCCGAAAACGGCGGCGGTTCGTGGCGTCACGTCCGCGACGGCCTCGATCGCACCTATACGGTGCCGCTGCTCGTCGAAAGTGAGCGCGGCAATTCGATTTTCACAGCCGCAGCGGCGGGGCCTCCACCGACCTGGACGGGGAGCCAATTCGGTGCCAATGCGATGGTTTATCAGAGCCACGATCGCGGCGCCTCGTTCACCGCGCTCGCAGTCGAGCATCGATGTGAGCGCGGGATGCTGATGCGAATGCGGGCGGATGCGGAGCGCGGCGGATTTTTCGGCGTCACGACCGACGGCCGCGTCCTTCGCCTGAGCGCCGACGGCGCGGCGTTGGATACGATCGCGGAGAAGCTGCCGCCCGCGCACGACCTCGTCGCGCTGCCTTAGACGAGCGACGCGGTGTCGATTGCGCGCCGCAACCGAATTGCGGAATCTGCAATGGCCGAGCCGAGCCTGAGTCCCGGGCGATTGGAAGCATTCTCCGACGGCGTGTTCGCCATCATCATCACGATCATGGTGCTGGACCTGAAGGTGCCGGCGCAAAACGGTCCTGCCGGGTTAGTCAATCTCTGGCCAGTCTTTCTCAGCTACCTGATTAGCTATGTGCTGGTCGCGACTTACTGGGTGAACCATCACCATATCTTCCATCAGGTCCGATCCGTGAATAACCGCATCCTGTGGACGAACATAGGACTGCTGTTTTGCATCTCGCTGGTTCCGTTCTTCACGGCGTACATGGGCCTCAAACGCGTCGATTCATTCTCCGCAGCGCTCTATTGCGTAATCATGCTGCTGTGCGGCGTATCGTTCCTTGCGCTGCGCGGCGCGATTGCGGCGCAGTTCCCCGTTGATCCGCATTTCACGGCGGCAAACCGGCCGGCGTTCCGGAAAAATCTGGTTTCGGTCGGATTATATTGCGTGGCGATTCCTGGCGCCTATCTCAGTCCTGCGTTCTCACTGGCTATTGTCGCGCTGATCGTGATTGCCTATTTCCTGCCCAACGCATGGGTCGAGTAGTACAGAATAAGCCGCTTACGCCGCGATGAATTCGCGCAGAACCGTGAAGTAGCGCTCGGGGGCGTCGGCGGCGATGCCGTGGCCCGCGTGCGCGAAGCGCTCGAAGCGCACCAGATGCGCCGGCAGCTTCGCGACCATTTGCTCCGAGTAGAACGGCGGCGTGATCGGATCATCCTCGCCGGCCAGCACCAGGGTCGGACATTTGATCCGTGCAAGATCGTCGAGGTAGTCGAAAGTGTAATCCTCATTGTCGCGAAATGAGCGCATCACGTCGAACTTCCAGATCTGCCGCGCGTCTTTTTCCGGATCGTACGGAACGCGCGTGTAAAGCGGTCGGCACAGTCGGACAAATTCGCGGAACTGATCGCTGGTCGGCGCCTCTCCGCACAAAAATCCGCGCGCGGCGTCCCCAGCCGCTTTGCCGCCCAACCGCTCGAACACCGCCGCCTCGCGCTCCGGGTCGGGCCGCCCTGCGCGGGTCGAGCACAGAATGAGTTTGCCGGGATGGCCGGGATGTCGGGTTGCGTAGGCGGCGGCGACGAATCCGCCGAACGACAAGCCAAGCACAATCGGCTTATCGATCTCCAGCGCGTCGCAGAACGCCACCACGTCGTCAGCCCATCGCGCGAGCCGCCACTGGTCGGGAGCGCCTACGTCGCTGCGCCCTTGTCCGCGATGGTCGACGTAGATCACCTGCGCGATATCGGCAAGCGCGCCGTACGCGGGCTTGAACGAGGCGTGATCGCCGCCCGGTCCCCCGTGCAGGAGCAAGACGGTCGGAACTTCCCGCATTGCCGCACCCTCGGCCCTGAGCTTTGCGCCCTCGACATCGAAGAACATTCGGATTTCTCCAACCTGCACGCGCATTGAATCGCCTCCGAATCTCCTGCGTAGCATCGAACGAGTGCGGACCGGAAACGCTCACCGACTGGATCGCCTGAGCCAATCTTGCGCCAGGATGCGCGGGTTTTCATCGCCAAACCTGCCCTGGGCGGACCTTCCTTGACTGGATGATCCGTCGTACTTATGTTCAGATTAGCAACGCTACCGCGAGGAGAGTGATTTCAATGGCCAGCGAGAATATCGTTCACGTTACCGACAGTAACTTCGAGCAGGAAGTCCTCAAATCCTCGACTCCGGTGCTGATTGATTTCTGGGCGCCGTGGTGCGGACCGTGCAAGGCGATCGCGCCGATCGTTGACGAGTTAGCCGCGCAATATGCGGGCCGTTTGAAGGTTGTGAAGATGAATGTTGACGATAACCAGAGCACGCCAGCGCGTTATGGAGTGCGTGGAATTCCCAACCTGATCATTTTCAAAGGCGGCCAAGTCAAGGAACAGATCGTCGGCGCGGTGCCGCGCAATCATCTGGTCCGGGCCGTCGATCACGCGCTCGAAGCCTGAGCGGGCGCCGCGCATCGCGCGGACTCATTTCGATCCAGTCGGTGACGCCGCGGAACCCGCTTGCGTGTGCGTCACCGTTCTTTCCGCTTCAGTGATCCAATAGCGCATCAGCGTGTTGCGATTATTCTCGTAAGCCTCTTTGGCCTCTTGCGGAATATACCGCACCAGCATCTCGTTATACTCGATCAACATCGGCGCCAGCCGCGAGTTTTGCAGAATCCCGGCGCCCGGCGGCAGAATCGCCGTCAGCAGCATCACCGCGATTCCCATCGCAACGCAGGTCAAGGTCGCGCCAAGCGCGCTGCCGGCGAGCCGATCGGCCCAGCTTAGATGGACGACCTGGGTCAACCTGATCGCGGTGGTGCCGACCATTTCGATCGCGGAAAATATCACCACGAACACAGCAATATAGCCGATAACCGAAGCCGCCGTGGCGCCTGCGCCAAACTCGTGCTGCGCGATCTGCCCGGCTCGCGTGTAATAGACCGACGCTACGTAAATCGCGCCAAGCAGGGCGAGCGCCGAAGTAATCATGCGGAGCAATCCTTGTCGCAGGCCGTAGATCGCACCCGCCGCGGCGACGCCGATGACCAGGAAATCGAATGCATTCATACTTTTCGCAATGAGGCTACCCGAAGCTCCGGCGTGTTGCGATGCGGTCGCGATTCTCCGCAACGCGCTCCGATATGCTTAAATAGGACCTATGTCGTGGGTCTATATCGAGGATCTCCCCGGCCACGCCGGCGACGAAGTGACGCTCCGCGGATGGCTGTACAACAAACGCTCGAGCGGCAAAATCCATTTCCTGCTCCTCCGCGACGGGACGGGGCTATGCCAATGCGTCGCGTCCAAGGCCGACCTTGGCGATGAGGCTTTCGCCGCCGCCGATCACATGGGGCAGGAAACTTCGCTCGAGGTCACCGGCGTGGTGCGCGAGGACCAGCGCGCGCCGGGCGGATTCGAGCTGACGCTAAAGAGCTATCGGCTGGTCGCGTCTTCGGTCGATTATCCGATCACGCCAAAGGAACACGGGGTTGCCTTCTTGCTCGACAAGCGGCATCTGTGGGTGCGCTCGTCGCGCCAACACGCGATTTTGCGCATCCGCAGCGAAGTCGCGCAGGCATGCAGAGATTTCTTTGCCGAACGCCGCTTCGTGCTGTTTGACGCGCCGATTCTGACCCCGACTTCGTGCGAGGGCACCACCAATCTTTTCGAGCTTGATTATTTCCAGGAACGCAAAGCCTATCTGACGCAGAGCGGACAGCTCTATGCGGAAGCAGGCGCGCTCGCTTTCGGCAAGGTCTACTGCTTCGGTCCAACCTTTCGCGCCGAGAAGTCGAAGACTCGGCGTCATCTGACGGAATTCTGGATGGTCGAGCCCGAGGCCGCGTACTTCAAACTCGACGACGACATGGCGCTCGCCGAAGATTTCGTTTCTTACATCGTGCGTCGCGTGCTCGAACGCCGCGCCGCCGAGCTCAAAACTCTCGAACGCGATACCGCGATGCTCGAAGCCTCGACCAAAACGCCCTACCCTCGAATCACGTATGACGAAGCAATAGGGCGCCTGAAAGCGAAAGGCGCCATCGTCAATTGGGGCGACGACTTCGGCGGCGACGAAGAGACGCTTTTGTCGAGCGAATTCGATCGCCCCGTGATGGTGCATCGCTACCCGACCGCGTGCAAAGCCTTTTACATGAAGCAGGACCCGGCGCGGCCCGAGCTGGCGCTATGCGTCGATATGCTCGCGCCCGAAGGCCACGGCGAGATTATCGGCGGCGGACAGCGCGAGGACGATTACCAAACGCTCAAAGACAAAATCCTCGCACACGGCCTGCCGCTCGAACCGTTTGAATGGTACCTCGACCTGCGCCGCTACGGATCGGTTCCCCACGCCGGCTTCGGGATGGGCATCGAACGGATGACAGGATGGCTCTGCGGAATCCATCACATCCGCGAATGCATCCCGTTCCCGCGCATGATGGAACGCCTCGAACCGTAAAGTAAGCGCGGATTTCGCAGCTTCGTCGGATTCCGAAAATCCGCGCACCGGCGGCGGCCAATTGCCCGCTTGCCGCGACCGGCGACACCAGACTCTCGCATCCGAGTCGCGGGCCATTCCGGGCGCACCGAAAAAGCGGCGCCGATCGGATTGGATCGGCGCCGCTTGCTCGGATCGATTCGCAATCCGAATTCTATCTACGGCGCCGCCGCAACCATCGACTTCACCGTGCAAAAATCCTTCGACACGGCGCCCATGTTGATGTACCAGCATTCGCGCTCGGGCGTATGCTGCCCCGGCAGATAGCACATCGTCGAGACATTGCCCTGCACGTCGATCGACGCGGCCCCCACCACAAATTCGCGCTTGAACGGATAAACCGCGACCCGCGCATCAGGCACCGGGCGGTCGCGATATGTCAGCCAATAGATGTGCGAACGCCACAGTTGCCCGCGCCGATCATAGGTGTCGATATACGGCTCGAACCACGCCTCGGCGTCCAGATAGATCACCGTGTCACGATCGAGCGCCGACGGCGCATCTTTGCGATCGCGCCGCGGAATCGCGTCGACGATGAACATCCGGCGCATCTCCCACGCCTCCGGACACGCGGTCGCCCCGCCGTCGTACGGACAGGTCATCTCCGGCGAATGAGTCGCGTTCACGCTCGCCAGCATCTCGCGCATCCCAAGAAAACGGTAATTGTATTGTTCGGTCTTGGGATTGAAGCCCGAATAGTGATCGGGATCATAGGTCTGAGTGCCAGTGGCCGTACTCATCATCGCCTCGTTCAGGCGCCGCACCCGGCGCGTCCCCGGCGTCCAGTCCCAGCTATCGTCGCCTTTGTTGGGATCCGTGTAGCGCCACCGAATCAGCCCCTGCCCGCGCGACTCCTCCGGCGCAAGAATCGGGTACAGCGCGAACAGCCACATCCGCCCCGTTATGCGATAGTCTGGATCGATCGGCAACGGATCCACTTCGGTGCGCCCGACCAAATCGTAGCCGGCGTAATGCCCGATCTCGATATCGTTGATTATCCGCTGGTCCTGCCCGGGTTTAACGTACTGGGTCTGGCAGTCATAGAAGCGGAGATCGTAATCGTCGCTCGTGATCGGTCGAAACACGTTGTTCCACACCAGCTTGATCGCAAGGTCCGGGTCGTTTGTGTCGTTCAGCGGAAACGGCTGACCGGCCACGTATCCGACCACCGTCCGGCGATCTTCGCTGAGCCGCACCTGGCCCGAATATTTCTCGGTCGCCTCACGATACGGCGGCGGCCATTCAATACGCGTGGTCGGCACGATGTTCATGCGCATCCCATGCGCCACCGCGTAATAGACGCCGGGCGACACGAGGTTTCTGACTGCCGACGCGTTTTGCGGCGCAATGGTTTGACCCGGCCTCACTTCGGCGCGAGCCCCCGGCGATGCGATCATCAGCGAAGCTATACAGGATGCGATCGTCGAAAGCGTCTTTCCCCACTTACGCTTTGCCATCTTCTGACCTCCCTGCGCTGCCGTACCTTCAAAGGAATGCATTATTTTTCCTTGTCGGGCTTATCCGGGCAGCGTTCGCCTAAATCCTACAATCTGACGTATCAATCTGCACAACTTGTATCAAGGGGGCCCTGAGGCAGGTCCGGGTGCGTCCGAGGTTAAGCAGGATACGCCGCTCGCATTAGTTGCGATGAAAACGCCGTAAGTGGCAGGATGCGCGCTCGGAACGATACTTGGTTATTTTGCCGCGGCTTTCGCGGCGCGGGCTTTTCAGGCTCCGACGATGACGAATTTCAAACGATGTCCATGGGCCGTCAGCGATTTGGCCGTCGCCTACCACGATCGCGAATGGGGCGTGCCCGTTCATGACGACCGCAAGCTTTTCGAGTTCCTCATCCTCGAGGGCGCGCAGGCGGGCCTCAGTTGGGAAACGATCCTGCGCAAGCGCGAGAATTATCGCGCCGCGTTCGCCGGTTTCGATCCCGCCGCGGTCGCGCGCTTCGACCGCCGCAAGCTCGCTCGCCTGATGGACGATCCGGGAATCGTGCGAAATCGTCTGAAGATCGACGCGGCGGTGCGCAACGCAAAAGCGTTCGTCAAGATTCAGGACGAGTTCGGAAGCTTCGACAAGTTCATCTGGCGCTTCGTGGACGACCGTCCGCTGCGCAATCGCTGGAGATCGATCAACCAGGTGCCGTCCCGCACCGCGCAGTCCGACGCGATCAGCAAGGAATTAAAGCGCCGCGGATGCGGATTCGTCGGCTCGACGATTTGCTACGCCTTCATGCAGGCCGTCGGGATGGCCAACGACCATCTCGTCACCTGCTTCCGCCACGCCGAGATTCGATAGATAGCGGCTAGGACCCTGCCTACTCGCGTTCCTGGAAGCCTTCCAGATTGCGCGAGCGTCCGGTCTGGCGCAACTTGCGCAGCGCCTTGGCTTCGATCTGCCGGATTCGTTCGCGCGTGACCGCGAACTGCTTGCCGACTTCCTCGAGCGTGTAGTCGGTCTTCTGGCCGATTCCGAAGCGCATCCGCAGAATCTGTTCCTCGCGCGGAGTCAAAGTCGCGAGCACCTTGCGGGTCTGTTCGCCCAGGTTCCCCTGGATCGCGGCCTCGACCGGAGACGGCGCGAGTTCGTCCTCAACGAAATCGCCCAGCGAGCTTTCCTCTTCGTCGCCGATCGGAGTTTCGAGCGAGATCGGTTCCTTGACAATCTTGAGGACCTTCTGGACCTTGTCGAGCGGCATCTCCATCTGCTCGGCGATCTCTTCGGGTCCCGGTTCGCGGCCCAGCCGCTGCACGAGCAACCGCGTCACGCGCAGCAGCTTGTTGATCGTCTCGACCATGTGCACCGGGATGCGGATGGTGCGGCCCTGGTCCGCGATCGCGCGCGACATCGACTGGCGGATCCACCAGGTCGCGTAGGTTGAGAACTTATAGCCGCGCTGATACTCGAATTTATCGACCGCGCGCATCAGGCCGATATTGCCTTCCTGGATCAGATCGAGAAAGCCGAGGCCCCGATTCGTGTAGCGCTTGGCAAGACTGACGACCAGGCGCAAGTTGGCTTCGGTGAGCTCTTTCTTGGCGCGCCGGCTCTTGTCTTGTCCGGCCGCGATCGTCTCGATCGAGCGCGCAAAGTCTTCGCCCGAGGCTTTGACTTCGGCTTCGATCTTGCGCATCTGGGTCTGCGCGGCCCTGATTCGCGTGCCGATATCGAGCAGATTTTCGCGCGCCTCGCCGATCTTCAGCACGTGACGCCGATCTTCGGCTTCCGCCGCCTCTTTGAGCAGCGCGCTCGGCGACCGTCCGGTCGCCTCTTCGTATCTTTGCAGCGTGTGTTGCGCGTCGCGGTAGGAACGCAGCATCCCGCGCATGTGCTCGATGATATTTTCGACCAGCCGCCGCGACAGCTGCATCGAGCGGAATTCCTTAATCACCCGCTCGCGCTGCTTGAGGTAATTTTTTTCGCTGACCGTCAGCTTATGAGCCGCACCGGCCTTTTTGCGTGCCGAAGGCTTGCGCGCCGAAAGGCGTTTTTCGGCCTGCTCGAGCTTCGATCTGATCTCTTTGAGCTTCTTGATATGAACCGCAAGCCGCTTCAGTTGGCGTTCGTCGGCCTCGGGACCGCGTTCCTCGTCCGGGTCGGAATTGGCCTCGTCGGTGTCCTCGAAAATATCCCGGATATCAGCTTCACCGCTCAGAATCGCTTCGCCGAGCTCATACACGTGCTTGAGCGTGACCGGCGATCCCAGCACTTCTTCTTCGACTTCGTTCTCGCCCGCTTCGATTCGCTTGGCGATTTCAACTTCCTGCTCGCGCGAAAGAAGCTGAAAGTTGCCCATCTCTTTCAGATACAGGCGGACCGGATCGGACGATTCTCCGAGCGCGTCAGGCTGTTCAGCCTGCTCTTCGGGTTCTTCCTTGGCCTCGGTTTCGATATCCCCGTCGGCGCCCTCGGCGGGAACTTCCTCGAGCACCTTGATATCAAGGTCCTCGAAACTGTCGAGCGCGGCCCGCAGGTCGGTCGGCGAAGCGACATCCTGCGGCAGAAAGTCATTGACTTGCTCGAAGGTCAGGTAGCCCTGCTCGCGGCCGAGGTCCACCAAACCCTGCAAGTCCTTGCCTTCGTACTTCTGCTTCATGCTTTTTGACATCCGTGCGGACCTGGCGACCTGACGCGGCTCATGCTCTCGCGCCGACCGATATTGTTGAAACTGGCCGACGATAGAAATGCTTCAATAATACAGGCTAGCTCGACTAGGCAAGGCGAGCGTGCCGAACTGACGATTTTATGCGGCGTCCAAAACCGAGTCAAATTAACCCTGAACTTCACAACGTCAGGCCTTTAGCGGCGAATCGCCGGCGGCGAGCTACTCAATACATTATACGCACGAAACGGTTCACGCGCTGCAACGCGATCCTCGCCGAAGCTTCGCCTGAGCCCGCCGAATATCTCGATGCGCTGGAAGACATTCGCGAGAAGTGATATTTTCCCTGCCGTGAACGCAAGGCTCGCCAATCGGGCTGTTGGGAGCCGGCGATGACCACTCGTCGAGCCGAATGTTCCTGCGGCCGGCTTTCTGCAACATGCTCCGGAGAGCCTTTCCGCATCGCGGTGTGCCACTGCCTGGCCTGCAAGCGAAAAACCGGCAGCGCATTCGGCTTTGGCGCTTGGTTTCGCGAGAACGACGTGGTGCTCGAGGGGCAAGCGGTCGAATTCGTTCGTGTCGGCGACGAGGGCGGCCGCATCACGAATAGCTTCTGCCCAATTTGCGGCACCACCCTGTCCTGGAAGATCGACCGCGCCCCTGGCGCCGTTGCAATATCAGCAGGAGCTTTTGCGGACCTTTCTTTCCCGTCCCCATCCGTGTCCGTTTACCATGAGAGCCGACGGTATCCCTGGGTCGACATATGCGCCGAGGCGCTTAAGAAGCGCGGCTGAGACTGAGCGTCTGAATCTTCAGCGTGAATCCGCGAACGCGGTCGCCAAATTTCGCGCGGCGCTGGAAATGATCGGCCGGGAACCATATCCTCGGGCCGAAAATGGCCATTCATGCGATTATCCTGGCGCTCAGCTTCGCGATAATCCTCGCCGGCTCCGAGCTTTTCACCAACGGGATCGAATGGATGGGCAAGCGGCTCGATATCGCCGAGGCCGCCGTCGGCAGCCTCCTTGCCGCCGTCGGAACCGCTCTGCCCGAAACCTTTATCCCTGCCGTCGCGCTCCTGACCGGACGCGATAGCGCCGCCGCCCACGACGCGGTTGGCGTCGGCGCGATTATCGGCGCACCGCTGATGCTCTCGACGATCGCGCTGTTTGTGATGGGATGCGCGGCGATCGGTTTTCGGCGCCGCCGCCGGCGAATCGCGCTGCGCGTCAGACGCGAAGACGGACGCCGCGACCTGTCCTTCTTTTTCCCCATCTTTCTCGCCGCCGTGATCCTGGGTACCTTGCGCCTCGGCTTGGTCGCGCGCCACCTTGCCGCCGGCGCGCTGCTCCTCGCGTACGCGGGGTACTGCGTCGTGATGCTGCGGCTTAAGCGCGCCGCCGATGCGGAGGTCGAGCACGGCCTGTACATCGAAACAATCTTGAGCGGCGCGGGCGACGATCCGCGCGCCTTCGCGATCCTTCTCCAGGTCATATTCGGCACCGGCGCGATTCTGCTCGGCGCCGTCGAGTTCGTCGATCAGGTGATTCTCTTCTCCCGCCACGCTGGACTTAACCCCGGAGTGCTGTCGCTGATTCTGAGTCCGCTCGCGACCGAGCTGCCTGAGAAATACAACTCGGTCGTATGGATCCGGCAAAGCAAAGATCACCTGGCTCTGGCTAACATCACGGGCGCGATGGTGTTCCAGTCGTGCATCCCGGTCGCGCTCGGACTTGCGTTCACACCGTGGATCCTGCCCGCGCCGGAGCTGCTGGCGGCTACGATCGCGCTCGCGTCGGTTGTGCTCCTGTACATAAATCTGCGCGACTCGGAACTCGGAACCCCTACGCTGATGATCGGAGGGGCGGCGTACGGGATTTTTCTGGGCGGCCTCGTGTGGCTTCGCGTGCTGTAAGAAAAAAACCATCCACAGATTGGACAGATTTCACCGATTAAAAGATTTTGACCAATCCGGATGGCTGCGCGCGCCGCGCGCCCAGCCATCCAATCTGTGCTAATCTGTGAAATCTGTGGATTCTTCCTTCGCGATGAATCAGTACAACGAAATCGCGCGCCAGTTTTACGAAAACCGCCTCCTGTTCGGCGATCCTGCCGACGCCGGTATCGTCGCGCTCGAAATCGCCTCGCCGACCGAAATCGACGTCTTCAAACGTATCGCCGGGAAAATCACCACCGAGCGCCGCCCGCTCCAGCTTTTTGTCCTCCTGAAGGATCTGGCGCATCTCGAAGGCTTCCGCCCGCCGGACCATCGCCTCGAAGCACGCACCCTCGCCGGCGATTTCGATTACCGCCATCTCATTACGCTCGGCTCGATCGACACGCTCGAAGCCCTCAAGCGCCATCTGCGCACCGTGACCGGATTCACCCCCAACGCGCCTGGCGCGCCATACCTGGTGCTTTCCGATCCCGTCGAGCAACACCTGATGCTCTGCGGATCGACCTGCTTCATGGGACTCGAACTCGAAGACCTTGTCCGGATGCAGATCGATATCGAGACTTACATCTCAAAAGGCTTCGAGTTTCCCTCGGCCGCGCGCGAAGGCGACCGTGTGATCGCTATCTCGATCACCGACTCGTCCGGCTTTGAGCGACTGCTCAGGGGCATCGAGATGGACGAGCGCGCGATGCTCGAAGAACTGGTGCGAATCGTTCGCGAGCGCGACCCGGACGTTATCGAAGGCCACAACTTGTTCCGCTTCGATCTCGAATATCTCGAAACTCGCGCGCGGCGCAATCGCGTCAAACTCGCGCTCGGCCGCGGCGGCGGCCTGATGCGCGCGCGGGCCTCGCGCCTTCAAATCGCGGAGCGCTCGATTGCGTATCGCCGCTACGACATACCCGGCCGCAGCATTATCGATACCTGGATTCTCGCCCAGCACTACGATATCGCCAGCCGCGAGCTTGAAGGCTTCGGCCTCAAGCAACTCGCGCTCCATTTCGGCCTCGCCCGCAAGGATCGCGTGTACCTGGACGCCTCCCGGGTCAGCGAGATCTACGACCGCGATCCCGAGCGCTTGTTCGAGTATGCGCTCGACGACGCGCGCGAAACCCGGGCCCTCGCCGAGACGCTCTCGCCGAGCTACTTCGTGCAGGCGAGGATCTTTCCCTACTCGTACCAAAACGTCGTCCTGCGCGGGAACGCAACCCGAATCGACGCGCTCCTGATGCGCTCCTACCTCGCAGCGGGCCATTCGATTCCCGCAGCGGGCGAACCGGCGGCCGTCGCCGGCGGTTATACCGAGATGCGCCGATGCGGCGTCGCGCACGGAGTCTTGCATTGCGACGTGACCTCGCTCTATCCGTCGCTGATGCTCCAATACGGGCACGCTCCCGCCTCCGACAAACTCGGCGTGTTCCTCAAGATGCTGGCCGATCTGCGCGCCTTTCGCGTCAAGGCCAAAAGCCTCGCGCGCGAATTCGAGGGCGCCGAGCGGCGTAACCTCGAAGCGCTTCAACAAACTTTCAAGATTCTGATCAATTCCTTTTACGGGTACCTCGGCTTCTCACTCGGCCATTTCAACGACTTCGTACAGGCCAATCATGTTACCCGCCGCGGCCGCGATCTGATCCAGAGCGCCGTCGCCCAGCTCGAAACGATGGGCGCGCAGGTGATCGAAGTCGATACCGACGGGATCTACTTCGTGCCAGGGTCCGAAAGCGCTGCCGATCCCGCCGCCGCCGCTGAAGCGATTGTCGCAAACCTCGCGATCCCCGAGGGAATCAAGCTTGAAATCGATGGGCGTTACGCCGCGATGTTCTCTTACAAGATGAAGAACTACGTCCTGATGGACGCCGACGGCGCGATGACGATCCGCGGCTCGGGCCTCAAGTCGCGCGGTCTCGAACGCTTTCAGCGCCGCTTCATGCAAGAGATCTTTGAGCTTCTGATGACCGATCGGACCGCTGAGATTCCGGGGCGCTTCGAAGAATGGCGCACCCGCTTCGAGCGCCATCAAGTGCCCATCGAATATTTCATGAAAACCGAAACCCTGCAGGACTCGCTCGATAATTACCGCCAGAAGATCTCCGGCAAACGCAGAAACCTTTCCGCCGCTTACGAACTCGCGCTCAAGTCCGCACGCCCCTACCAAAGCGGCGACCAGATCTCCTACTACGTGACCGGCCGCACCGCGCGCGTCAAAGTCGCCGAGGCGGCCCGGATGGCGTCCGAGTACGACCCCGCCGCGCCCGACGAAAATGTCGCTTACTACCAGGCCAAACTCGCCGACCTCTACGAGAAGTTCCGCCCCTTCATCGAACGCCCCGGCCTGTTCGCCACCGAAGCCGCGCCCGAATCCACCCAGCAGGAGATCTTCCCCGAATCAGAAGACGCCCCACGCGGGTGAGCGTGCCATACTCCCGCCCAGTAAAAGGTAAGGCCCCCCAACCCGCCCTAGCTGTGGCTACTCCCGTAGTGTGATGTCCCGTAAATAAGTTGAGCGATTATGCCCGTCGTCCTGAGAGTTTGTGAAGGAATTGATTCTGATTTGGGTATCGGTTGAGGGTGGCGGCGGAAAAGATCGATCTCGATTGGCGTGGACGGTTGGTGCGCGGGATTCATGGGGTTGAGGGCGTAGTCACAGCCAGCCCAAGCGGATGCAGCGCATCAGATTGTAGGTGAGTACGGCGAGCAGCGTCATGCTGGTGACCTTGGCAAGGCCTCGCACCAGCAGCCTGTCCAGCCCGCGCCAGCGCGGTGATGCTGCGACCGTCGTGCGCCAACTCGACGAGTCGCCGCCGATATTCCGGTGCGTATGGTGGATGGGTTCGCGGCATTGGGTAATCTCCTCTTCCTTATTCCCCAACACCCTCTACTGAAACGGGGTAGCTCCAGTCGCTGAGGGTGTGATAGTTCACGCTTACTCCGCCACAGATCCAGCGGTAAGCGCTGTGGGCTTCGCACAGACGTGCGATCTCACGGGCGCTGTTCACCCCTTGGCTGATCGCATACAGCCACAGTGCGAGCAGCATTCGCGGATTGCTGGCAGCGCGGCCGGCCACTCCTTCGCGGGCCCTGATGAGCTCGCAAAACCGGCTCAGATCCATCGTCTCCAGCACCCGCCAGATCGCGCGCGCCGGATGCTCGGGATCGATCAAGCCTTCGATATCCGTGGGCTGAAGGATCAACTGTTTACGATTGGGTTCGGGCAGCCGCACCGCCTCTTCCATCACCGCACCTCCACCTCAAACCATCATCCCCCTTACGTCACAAAATGCGATGCTCAATACAAAAAATTCACAAACTCTGAGCGAATGCGAAGGAGCAACGTTAATCGCCGCACCTCGATGACGCTGCCCTCGCTTCTTAATCCGGCCTCCGAATCGGCCCGGGTGGCGGCGAAGCATCACGGCCCAGGAAATCTCTGCACAAGTGTGATGCTCCGTTCTCTCGCGGATGGTTGCCGCACATATAGCCTCGGGATTCCTCGCGCGCCAGACAACTCAGACGCGCAGTAATCACACGGGTTGGCCTTGTGCAAAGGTTTCCTGGAGGCGATGACCCAAGATCTCGCGCGGACAGATTTTCGCGGAGCAGGCCACCGCAGCGAAGCATCCCCTGCGCGGAAATCTAACTCTTGATTGATTGGAGCGTTTCTTCGAGGGCGCGCGCGACCTGATCGACGGTGAGCGCCGCTAAATTTGCGGTTTGAAGAGTCCGGACCTGGCCGACCGGACGCCATCGCGACGGGTCCGTTGGTCCGAAGATTACGACGCCTTTGGCGCCGGCGGCCGCGGCCAGATGTGACACTCCCGAATCGTTGCCGACGAATGCCGCCGCGACGGCGCAGAGCGCGGCCACCGACGCGAGCGGCAGGCCGGTGAGAATCACAAGGCCGGTGCGCTGAAAGATCGGCGCGAGGGTGTCCTCAGCCGGCCCAAGTATCGCGAGCGCGCGCATCGCGAGGTCTTTTTCAACGATCCGCGCCAGAGCTACGAAGCGCTCGGCGCTCCAGTTCTTTCGCGTGCTGCCGCTACCGGGAAGGAGTATGACGAACTTGCGCGGCGCGACGCCAACGCGCGCGAGTATATCGTGGGCGGACTTGCGATCGCCCGGGGTGAGATCGATGCGTGATTCGACGGGACAGGCCGGCGCGCCGATCGAGCGCAAATAAAGCTCCGCGATATGACCCTCGCCGGGCGGGCGGAAGCGATGGAACGTTAGCGCGCCGCCGGACGCGCGCTCGAGTCCGCGTCGATATGCGGCGTCGTCGAAGGCGAAGAACGAGAGGATTTCATCGAATTCGCCGAAGAATTTCCGAGCGGTCGAATCGGCTTCGGCCGCGTCCTCGGAGAACAGGCTCGTCACCTCGCGCCGATCGATCGAATAACTCCGCGCGATGCCCATCCGGGCGGCGGCGAGTTCGGCAAGTTCCGCGCGCGCCATCAGATCGACGACCGCGCCGGGGCGCATCCGCGCGAGCGCGCGAATCGCAGGTCCGGCGCAAATCAAATCGCCAAGTGCGCCCGGAAATATGACGAGGATTCGCTTCAATTGCTACGGCGGCGGCGCGAAGCCGCTCATGGCGGAAAGGATAGCATCGCGGCGGCGCGATGCGCTGCGCGGTGGTGTCGCATGACAAGGGGGTTTACGGCTAGAATTGCGGCCATGCCCGTAAGCGTCGCACACTCGCCGCTCGACTTAATCGGCCATACGCCGGTGCTTCGTCTCAACCGTATCCCCGGTAAAGATGACGCCGAAATGTGGGCCAAGCTTGAAAACTACAATCCCGGTGGCAGTGTCAAGGATCGGATCTGTCTTGCGATGATCGAAGCCGCCGAAAAAGCGGGCCGGATAAAGCCCGGCGACACGATCGTTGAGCCAACTTCCGGCAACACCGGAATCGGATTGGCGCTGGTCGCCGCGGTCAAGGGCTACAAGTTGATCCTGACGATGCCGGACACGATGAGCGAGGAGCGGCGCTCGCTCCTGGTCGCGTACGGCGCGAAGCTGGTGCTGACGCCCGATACGCGGGGGATGCATGGCGCGATCGCGAAGGCCGAAGAGTTGGTGAAGGAAAATCCGCGCTACTTCATGCCGCAGCAATTCAGTAACCCGGCCAATCCCGAGATGCACTACCGCACCACCGGACCGGAGCTGGTCGAACAGGTGCCGCGAATCGATGCGTTTGTTGCCGGGGTGGGCACGGGCGGCACGATCACGGGAACCGGCCGCTACTTGCACGAGCATTGTGCTAACAAGGTCACCGTGGTTGCGGTCGAACCTAAGAACTCGCCGGTGCTGTCGGGAGGCGAGGCGGGTTTTCACAAGATTCAGGGAATCGGCGCAGGCTTCGTCCCGAAAAATCTGGACACGAAAGCCTATGACGAAATAATCACGGTCAGCGATGAAGACGCGGCGATATACACACGGCGGCTCGCGCGCGAGGAAGGAATCTTGGTCGGCATCTCGTCGGGCGCGAATTGCTGCGCGGCGCTCCAGGTCGCCAAGCGGCTTGGACGGGGAAAGACGGTGGTAGCAGTGTTCTGCGACACGGGCGAGCGCTATCTTACGACCGACCTGTTTCAGGCTGAAGGCATTTGAACGGTATGACCGCGATCACGCCCGAGCTATCGGCCAAGCTTGAAAATTTGCGGGGAATATTCGCGCCGATGCGGTCGGTGATCGTCGCGTTTTCGGGCGGCGTCGATTCGACTTTCGTCCTCAAAGTCGCGCACGATGCGATCGGCGATCGCGTGTTGGCGCTCACGACCACTTCGCCGACGATGCCCGAGCAGGATCGTGCGACGGCGCTTAAGATGGCGGCGCGGATCGGCGCGCGCCATCTGGTTGTCGAATCGAACGAGCTCGAAATTCCGGGTTACGCGCAAAATCCGCTGAATCGATGCTACCTGTGCAAGTCGAATCTGTTCACGGTCTGCGAGGCGAAGGCGCTGGAGCTTGGAATCGAAGAGATCGCCGACGGGCTTAACCTCGACGATCTGCACGATTACCGTCCCGGCATGAAAGCGGCCTCCGAGAAGCGCGTGCGTCATCCGCTCGTCGAAGCCGGGCTGGACAAGGCCGGGATACGCGCACTATCGCGCGCGATGGACCTCGAGACGTGGGATCGCCCGGCGTCGCCGTGCCTGTCGTCGCGCTTTCCCTACGGCACCGCGATCACGCCCGAAGGGTTGCGCATGGTCGCTGCGGGTGAGGACGTTTTACACGGGCTGGGATTTCGGATTGCGCGGGTGCGCTACCATGGGGACGTTGCGCGGCTCGAGATCGAGCAAGCCGAGATCGCGCGGATCTTCGAGCCGGTAGTGCGCGAGATAGTGGATCGGGAGTTCAAGAAGATCGGGTTTCGTTTCGTGGCGGTTGATTTGCGCGGCTTTCGCTCGGGCTCGCTCAACGAAGGAATCGTGTCGGTCGCGAGATCCTGAGCGATTCCGGTGCTGCGCCGGCGTCACGCTGGCGGGTTGATCGCCGCCGTCCGTCGGCGATAGTGGCAGGTCCGCGGTCCGTTGTATCCAAGATCGGGGGACTCGAAGCGGAGGCGGCGGGGAGGGGTTTCTGGCAAACGGCGCCCAATACGATCGTTCTGAACAGGAAAGCGCGGAATCGACCGCACGCCCCGTCAGCGTTACTGCATTCCGTAACGAAGACGAATATACCACCGCTTCGGCCGCGGTCGCGGTATCGGTGATGCTTTACGCGCTGGCGGGCGTCGAGATCGGTCTTTGGCCGGTCGCGATCGCGGCGCCACTGCCGATCCTGGCCGCCACACCGGAGATGTCCACTCGTCTCGCCGCGCGATGCGCATTCTTCGCATATTTTCTTGGTAACTTAGCGATCTGGCCGGCGGAAACTTTCGCCGTACCGCTTTGGGAACTGGCGGTTATACATGGCGCGGGAGCCGTGGCCTTTGCGATTATCGTCGTCCTGCATTGCGAGGCCACTCGGCGCTTCGCCGGGGCGCTGGCGGCTCTGGCCTATCCGGTCCTGACGGCCGCTTTCTGGCACGGACTCGGCGCGATTTCGCCGCACGGGAGCTGGGATGCTCCGGCGATTTGGGTCTCGACGTTTTTGCCGCTGATGCAATTGACGGCGGTAACGGGACTGGCGGGCGTCAACTTTCTGATAGCATGGCTTCCGGCCGCGATCGCGATCGCGTGGTATAGACGTCGATGGCGCATGGGATGGAACAAGGTGGCCACGATTCCGCTCGGCGCGTTTGTGATCGTGTCGGCGATCGGCGCGATCCGGCTGGTCGCCAAGGATTCGGGTGCATCGATCAAGGTCGGTCTTGGCGCGACTGACAAAAAACTTGCCGCGTCGTTTTCTGTCGATCCCGCCGATGCGGCTGACGTGCTCTTGATATATGCGCCTATCGTTCAGCGGCTCGCGGCCGAGGGCGCGCAAGTTGTCGTCCTGCCAGAGAAGATCGCCGGGGTCGGGCCTAAGTACGAATCGGGCATGATCGGCGGGTTCGCGCAGCTTGCGCGGATGAACAGGGTCTGGCTCGTTGCCGGATTAAATCGTATCGCGCCGGCGCCGATGCGCAATCTCGCCGTTGTCGTTTCGCCGACCGGCGACTTCACGGCGCGGTATTACAAGCATCATCTGGTGCCCGGACTGGAAAGCGGTTATGCGCCCGGAACCGAGCTTGCGGCATTCGAGTTGCCGCAGGGCGAAGTCGCCGTCGCAATCTGCAAAGACCTGGATTTTCCATCGCTGGGACGCGAGATTGCGAAAACCGGCGCGCGCTTCCTGTTTGTTCCGGCGTGGGACTGGCCTGGCTCGGAGGAAATCCATGCACGGATGGCGATCGCGTTCGGAATCGAATCGGGGTTGTCGATCGCACGTGCGGCGCGGCAGGGGTTGCTTACCGTCAGCGATTCGCGCGGGCGGATAATCGCGCACGAATCAACCTTCAAGCGCGATTCGGCAACGGTCGTTGCCGCGATGCCGCCTGGATGCGGAGCGACCTTTTACGCTCGCCACGGTGATTGGTTCGGCAATCTGACGATCCTACTGGCGGCGATAATAATCGCGCTCCTCACGCTGAGCGTCCGCCTGAACCCAAGACGCGTCTAAGGTGTTTATCCCGCGGGATGCTCGCGTGGTCGGGCCGTTCGCATTGACCGAACGGACAGGATTGGATAACTCTCAAACGATGTCATTGGGCGAAACTTCCGTCGAAAAAATTATCCTTGCCGAACCGCGTGGCTTTTGCGCCGGCGTCGATCGCGCGGTCGAAGCGGTCCGCGGTGCGCTGCGTTCCTACGGGCGTCCGCTCTACGTGCGGCATCAGATTGTTCACAACCGTTTCGTGCTCGAGGCGCTCGAGCGCGAAGGCGCAATCTTCGTCGAGAGCCTCGACGAAGTTCCCGAGGGTCAGCGGGTAATCTTCAGCGCGCACGGCGTCGCACCCAGCGAATGGGATCGCGCCAAAGATCGCCGCCTGCGCGTGATCGACGCGACTTGCCCGCTCGTGACCAAGGTCCACGACGAGGTCGAACGCTACGCCAGCGAAGGCCGCACCGTGGTGCTGGTCGGTCACGCCGGCCATGAAGAAGTCAAAGGCACTTTAGGGGTTGCGCCCGGCAAGGTCGTGCTGGTCGGCTCGGTCGAGGAAGCGCGCACCTGCGAGATCTCCGATCCCTCACGATGCGCGGCGGTGACGCAGACCACACTGAGCGTCGATGACACCCGCGAAATAATGGAAACGCTCAAGGATCGGTTCCCGGCGATGCTGACGCCCAAGACCGACGATATCTGCTACGCGACCCAGAACCGCCAGAACGCGGTCAAGGAACTCGTCTCCGTGTCCGACGCGGTGCTCGTGGTCGGGTCCAAACAAAGCTCGAACGCCAACCGCCTGGTCGAAGTCGCCCGCCAGCGCGGCGCGCGCGCGTTTTTGGTCGATTCGCTCGCCGACGTCGAGACGCAGATGCTCGCCGGCGTAAAGGCGCTCGGCTTGACTGCCAGCGCGTCGTCGCCGGAATGGCTTGTCGAGGAGATTATCGGTGCGTTCGCAAATCGCGGTGCGGCCGTTGAGTTGATGAGTGTCGCCAAGGAGCGGGTCCACTTTCCGCTGCCGATGCCTGCCGATTGATCGCGCGCCGCACAGATTGGCGATTGCCTTGACAATCCGGGCGCGATGCCTGAAAACTCATCCCGACCCTTAGCCGGGTGATATTCCAGAGGGGAAGTAACGTCGATGCGAAGAGCTATCGCGCGTGCGATGATGACTGCGATTGTGCCGGTATTGCTGATGGTTCCGTTTGTCAGCGGATGCCAATCCAAGTCCGAGAAGCTGGTTTTTGAGGCCAACGACACCGCCAAGAAAGCGATGGAATCTTCTCCCGACGACCGCGAGAAGCTGCTCAATCAAGCGCGAGACATGCTCCACGAAGCGGTCAAGGACGACCCCAAGAACCTGGATGCTTGGAAGCTACTCGGCCAACTCGACGAAGTGCTGGGGCATCCCGACGACGCCGGCAAAGACTTCAACGAAGCCTCCGCGCTCGATCCGACCGATCAGAAGCTGATGCAGAAGGCGCGGATGTATCGCGCCATTCAGCAGATGGTCGATAACGCCAACGGCGCCCTTACCCAGATCAAATCGGGTGACACCGCTGGCGGCATGGCCGCGTTGAAGGACGCTCTGCTTGCGACTCACAGCAAATTCACCCGCGATAAAGTGACCGCCATAATCGCGCAGGCGGTGCCGCTGGTGGCCCAGACTGGCGACCAGCAGGTCAAAGACAAGAAATACGCCGCCGCAGTGACGACCTACGATCAGGCGGTGCGCGGCTATATCATGCTCGCCGAGGCGCAGGGCAAGCATAGCCTTGACCCGGCGTGCGATGCCGTCATGCATTCGGCTAACGAAGCCGCGAACTCCGCGGGCACCCCCGACGCGACCTTCCGCTTGCTCAACGACGTGCTTACCTTTGACCCCGACAATAAGACCGCCAACCTCGAGTTGGCGCAGGTCTATCTGCGGCGAAATCCTCCTGATTACGACACCGCAGCCGACCTGGAAGAGCGCGGCGGCGCGCCTGACGCCGAGGTCAAAAAGCTGCGTGACGAGGCCAAGAAGCATCGCAAGAAACGCTAGCCCGATTCGCGCGGGCGCGGACCAGCGAGCGCGGCTATCAGAGCGAGACTCTGAACCACAGGCGCGATGAAGCTGCGCGGCTATATCGCCGTCGAAGGCCCGATCGGGGTTGGCAAGACCAGCCTCGCGCAATTGCTCGCCAAAGATACCAACGCGCGTCTGATGCTCGAGGACGCCGATAACAACCCGTTCCTGCCGCGCTTCTATGCCGAGCCCGACAAGTACGCCTTTCCAGCGCAACTCTACTTCCTGCTGACACGCTATAATCAGCAACGCGAGCTCGCCCAGCGCGAGCTCTTCGCACAGGCGACGGTGGCCGACTACCTGTTCGCCAAGGACCGCATCTTCGCCAATCTCAACCTTACTCCCGACGAATTAAAGCTCTACGAGAACGTTTACAAGCTCGTGGATGCGCAAATGGTAAAGCCTGACTTGGTTGTCTATGTGCGCGCGCGCGTCGAAGTGCTGGGCGAGCGGTTGCGCAAGCGTAATCGCGATTTCGAGCGGCACATCAGCTACGAATACCTCGAGCGCGTATCGTCGGCCTACCGCGATTTCTTTTTCTACTACGACGAAGCTCCGCTGCTGGTCGTCGATTCCTCCGAGATCGATTTCGTAGCGAATCCAACCGACCTTGCCGACCTAATCCGCGAGATCGACAGTGCCGGCCCCGGCACTCAGTACTTCGTCCCGCGCAAGGGTTGACCGCCGTGGTGCTTGCATCGGCGGCGCGATCCGGTTTTGAGTGACAAGGATGAGTGACAGGGATTCGATTCAGGCGATCATTTGGGATTTTGGCGGTGTGTTCACCACCTCTCCGTTCGAGGCTTTCAACCGCTTCGAGGCCTCTCGCGGGCTGCCGCGAGACTTTATTCGGACCGTCAACTCGACTAATCCGGACTCGAACGCTTGGGCGCTGTTCGAGCGCGCGGAGATAGACGCACGCGGCTTCGACCGCCAGTATCTCGAGGAATCGACGGCGCTCGGGCATCCGGTGCGCGGCGCCGATATTCTGCCGCTGCTCTCCGGCGAATTCCGGCCGCGGATGGTTGTGGCATTGCGCGAATGCAAGCGCCATTTCAAAGTTGGCTGCATCACCAACAATATGCCGCAAGGTCATGGCGCTTCGATGGCGGCGAGTCCCGAGCGCGCCTCGCACGCCAGCGATATCATGCGCTACTTCGACGCGATCATCGAAAGCTCGAAGGCGGGAGTGCGCAAGCCCGACCCGCGAATCTACCTGATGATGTGCGAGCGGCTCGGCGTCGCGCCGCAAACGTGCGTCTATATCGACGACCTCGGGATCAATTGTAAGCCCGCCGCGCGTCTTGGGATGAAGGCGATCAAGGTTGTCAGCGAAGCGCAGGCCTTGGCCGACCTGGCAAAGATTACCGGGCTTGATTTCCAGCGCGATTGAACGAAACCCAGGCCGGAATTATTTCGCGGACGCGGATTTGTACGCTGCTTCGATCCTCGCAGCGAGCTGAAAATCCTTGTCGGTTACGCCTCCTGCGCTGTGCGTCGAACAGGTAAACGTGACGCGGCGGTAGTTGATCATGATATCGGGATGATGGTCGGCGGCTTCGGCTATTCCCGCAACTTTTTCTACAAACCCGATCCCGTCCATGAATTCCTTGAACTCGTACTGCTTGCGGATCGATCGCTCCTGATGCACCCATCCGGGGAGCGTTGCCAGCTTCGATGCGATCTGTTGGGCGTCCAACGTCGCCATCGCCTTCACCTCCGCCGCGGCGTGTCGCCGCACGCTCTTTAATCGTAATCTCGCTGGTGCGGAATCGCTATTACGGGTTATCGACCCGGCCGCGCGGTGTGGTAATAAAGGTGGCATCGACACGTTCCATCGAAAGGGAAGCAGATCATGGCGAACAAGATCGTGACCGAAGAGACACGCAAGCAAATCGGCAAGACCGGCGAGATTCGCACCTACGATGTCGAACGCGGCGCCATCCGCCGCTTTGCCGAAGCGATCGGAGATGCGAACCCGCTCTTCAACGACGAGCGCGAGGCGCGCAAGACCCGTTTCGGCGGGATGATCGCGCCGCCGACGTTTTGCCGTTCGATGGGCTCGCCGATTCCGGGAATCGAGCTGCCCGGTATGGGCAAGGAGTTTCGCGGACTCGACGGCGGCTCGGACTGGGAATATTTCCACCCGATCCGCGTCGGCGACCGGATCAGCGTTCAGACCAAGCTGGTCGATCTCCGCGAGTCCGAAGGCCGGCTCGGCCCGATGGTGTTCATCACGATGGAAACGACCTACACCAACCAGTTTGGCGAAGTCTGCGTAACCCAGCGCTCGACCGCGATTCGTTACTAGGAGGGTCCAATCACAATGGCGAAGCAGCATTATATCGAAGATATTGAAGTCGGCGCCGAGATCGGGCCGCTCCAAAAAGATCCCACCACGCAGCAGCTTGTCAAATACGCGGGCGCTTCCGGCGATTTTTACCAGATCCATTACGACAAGGATTTTGCCCTCGCCAACAAGCTGCCCGGCGTAATTCTTCACGGTGCGCTCAAGAACGCCTTTCTCGGCCAGCTCGTTACCGATTTCGCGGGTGAGCACGGATGGGTCCGCAAGCTCTCCGTTCAGTACCGCGGGATGGATCAGCCCGGAAGCAAAGTCATATGCCGCGGCAAAGTGATCAAAAAATATTCCGAGCACGGCCATCATATGGTCGATTGTGAAATCTGGCTCGAGAACGCCAAGGGAGAAAAAACCACCCCCGGCAGCGCGACGGTCATCCTGCCCTCGAGGCACAGTTCCGCGGCTTAAGGCGAACGCACGATGCCGATCCGGCGTGAGTATCCTCCGCGATCGATCGACGCGGCGGCGATCGCGGGCGGCGCCGTTGACGCGCACTACCGCAAGGTTTTGGTCCGTCTGCTCTCGGCCCACGCGTTCGCCGAAAAGTTGACCGCGCTCGGCTACCAGCTGGCGCTCGAGACGATCGACAATCCCGCCCTTCGCCCGATCCTCGAGAAAAATTTCCGTGAAGAGAAGAAGCACGCGCGGCTCATCTATCGAGCGCTCGCGGAACTCGGGGTAACCGAGCAACAGGCCGATCTCGCGATGATCACGATTGTCAAGGCGCCGTCGTTCGCCGCCGCGGTTCACTTCGCGCAGCACGCGGCGGATGAAATGGATTTACTGATGGCGTCGCTCGCGCTCGATGCGACCGGGCTTATTATGATCGGCGTCAACTACCGCGACTCCAGCTACGCGCCGCACGCGAGCGCCGCCGAGATCATCCTTGAAGAAGAAGCCGACCACGAAGTCTTCGCGAGCCATCAACTCGGATTGGCGGTCGAGCGCTTCGGCCCCGAGCGCGTCGGCGCGGCGCTGGCGCAGTGGCTTCCACGCGCGGTCAACTTCTTTGGACCTCCGGGAACCGGTTTCACCTACGATTGCATTCGCTACGGACTCAAGGCGCGCGACAATCAGGAACTGGCCGATCTCTACCTGGCCGTGATCGGAAAGCGATGCGAGCAGCTTGGATTATCGCTCCCCGCGCTGACCGACAGCTATCCGCACGCGCTTGCCTAGGCCCTCGCTCGTCGCGCCGAGCAATCCGATGGACGCGCTCGAGCGAATCCTCAGCGACGAGCGCGTGACCGATCGCGCCGCGCGTTCGCACGAACCCGGTGGGCGGTGCGTGATCTATCGGATGCGGCGCGCGCAGCGCGCGCACGATAATCCGGCGCTCGAGACCGCAATAGCGGTGGCCAACCTCCTCAGGTTGCCGGTCGTTGTCTTTTTCGGATTGCTCCGGCGGGGCAGAGCCGCAAATCTGCGCCACTACGCGTTCATGCTCGAAGGGATTACCGATACGGCTGCGCGCCTTGAGCGCCGCGGCGTTGGCTTCGTGCTGCGAACTTGCGAAGGCGGCTATTCGGGGCCGGAATTCGCGGCCTTTACGCGCGAGGTTCGCCCAGCAGTCGTAATCGCCGACGAAAACGCGCTGCGCGGCGACCGGCGATGGAATCGCGAAGCGCGCGAGTGCGCGCCCGCGGCGCTGTGGAGCGTCGATGCCGACGTGATCGTGCCGGGCCATCTTCTGGGCAAAGAGCACTTCGCCGCACGGACGATCCGTCCGAAGATTCATGATCGGATTGACGAGTTTCTGCATCCGATTGGCAATCGCGTCGTCGGGGTGAAATGGAATCCGCGCCGACCGCCGGCCTCGCTCGACCCACTCGAGAATCTGCTCGCGACGTTGAGGATTGATCGCTCGGTTGCGGCCGCGCCGGCCTTTCGAGGCGGCACTGCCGCCGCGCTCGCGGCGCTAAAGCGGTTTATTGGCGGCGGTCTTCACGGCTACGCCGAGCGTCGCAACCATCCCGAACTCGACGCTACCAGCCGTTTGTCGCCATACCTGCATTTCGGCCATATCGGACCGCATACGATCGCGCTCGCCGCGCGCGATGCGTCGGTACCCGCGCGTGACCGCGACGCGTTTTTGGAGCAGTTGATCGTGCGCCGCGAGCTCGCAGCCAACTTCACCCGTTTTAATCCGCGCTACAAATCGCTTGCCAGCGCCGAGCCGTGGGCCTTGCGCTCGCTCGCGTCGCATCGCGCCGATCCGCGCGCGTATTATTATACTGTTCGCGAACTCGAAAACGCGGCGACGCACGATCATCTGTGGAACGCCGCGCAGTGCCAGATGGTCAGCTCGGGATGGATGCATGGGTACATGCGGATGTACTGGGCCAAGAAGATTCTCGAATGGAGCGAGTCGCCGGAGGCAGCCTACGAAATCGCCGTCGCTCTGAACGATCGCTACGAACTCGACGGCCGCGATCCCAACGGCTACGCCGGAATTGCGTGGGCCATCGCCGGCAAGCACGATCGCGCGTGGGGTCCCGAGCGCCCGATTTACGGGTTGGTGCGCTATATGTCGAACGCGAGCACCTCGCGCAAATTCCGCAGCCGCGAATATATCGAGCAGTGGGAAAAATGAGTGGTCCGCAGGCACCCGCTTTGTGGCGCGACGATACCCCGATTCGCATCGGAGTGTCTGCCTGCTTGCTCGGCAGCGAGGTCCGCTTCGACGGCGGCCACAAGCGCAATGAGTTTCTCGTTGAGACCCTCGGCCGGTTTGTCGAGTTCGTCCCCGTCTGCCCCGAGGTCGAGATCGGTCTCGGCACTCCGCGCGAAAGCCTGCGCCTGGAACGCGACGGCACCGGGGTCCGGCTCATTGCGAATAAATCAAGGCACGATCATACCGCCGCGATGAACGATTATTCCGCGCGCCGGACTGCGGCGCTCGCCACTGAGGATCTTAGCGGGTACGTGCTCAAGAAAGATTCGCCGAGCTGCGGAATGGAACGGGTTCGCGTGTACGGAAAGTCCGGGATGCCCGCGCGCGACGGTGGCGGACTGTATGCCCGCGCGCTCCTGAAGCGCTTTCCAAATTTGCCGGTCGAGGAGGAGGGCAGGCTCAGCGATCCGCACCTGCGCGAGAATTTCGTCGAACGCGTGTTCGCATATCGCCGCCTGCGGTCGTTTTTCGCGGCGCGATGGATGATCGGCGATCTGGTGGAATTTCACACTGTTCACAAGTTGGTCCTGATGGCGCATAGCGTGCCGGCCTACCGTGAACTCGGGCGCCTGGTGGCGCAGTCACGCTCCGTGCCGCGCGCGGTGCTGCGTGAGCGCTACGAATCAGTCTTCATGGATGCGCTCAGGAAAATTGCGACTTCGCGTCGGCACGCGAACGTGCTCCAACACATGCAGGGCTACCTGCGCGAGCATCTTGACGATGCTGGCCGAGCGGAACTTGCCGGATTGATCGAAGACTATCGCGCGGGGTTAGTTCCGCTGATCGTGCCGATCACGCTGATTCGGCATTACGTGCGCTGCTTCGGGATCGAATATCTTGCTGCGCAGGTCTATCTCGAACCGCATCCGAAGGAGCTGATGCTCCGTAATCATGTATGATGGCTAGCCGCTGAATCGGCGGATTGTCTATGCGTCGAGCGCGCGCAAGGCGAGACCGCGCGCCACGGAAGTGAATTCGTTGCCCATGCGGATTTTCTCAACGCCGAAGCGTTCCTCGAAAATCCGGCGTACCGCGGGCACAAACGACGACCCACCGGTCAGGAACACGCTGTCGATATTCCGGCGCTCGATCGCGACAGTGCGCAGCAACCGATCGACGCATTCCGCTATCTCGGCGCACGCCCGCGCGATCCAATCGGTGAATTCGAATCGCGCGACCGCACGGCGAATCTCGGTCGGCGGATCGCGGAACTCGAACGACGCCGACTCATATTCCGACAACGCGAGTTTCGTACGCTCGATCTCGCGAAAAATATAGTAGCCCAAATCGCTTTCGATCACGTTGATCAGCGCCGCGATCTTTGCCGGTTCGAGCGACACGCGCTCGAGCTCGCGCAGGCGCACGATCGTCGCCCGCGACTTCAGCATCGACAGATGATGCCAACTTTCGAGCCGCGCGTATGGCCACGTCGGCGCGGGGAGCGTCATGCCGTAGGGCGAGCGATATTTCGAACCGCGCCCGAGCGCCGGCGCGACGATATGATGAATCATCCGGCCGTCGAACGCGTCACCCGCGATCGCGACGCCGTCATTGCCCAGGATCTCGAATCGCTCGCGAGGTTCGGCGGAGCCGACGTGCGGCGCTTTCAACCGTAAAATCGAGAGATCGCTCGTGCCGCCGCCGAAGTCCGCGATCAGTACGGTTTCATCGCGCGTGATTCGGCTCGCGTAGTCATACGCCGCTGCGACGGGCTCATACTCGAAGAAGACTTCGTCCCATCCAGCGCGGCGGATTGCGAGCTCAAGCTTCGCGCGCGCCGCGTCATCATCAGCGGTCGACTGCGCGCCGGAAAAGTGCACGGGCCGTCCGACCACGATCCGCGGCGGCAAAGGCCCGAATTGTGCCTCCGCGCTTTGGCGCAGCTTGATCAGAATCGGCGCGATCAGATCACCCAGGGTATAGTTTTCCTCCATGATCTCGGTCGAGTGGAACGTTCGATCGGCGAGAAAAGACTTGAGCGACTGGATCAATCTGCCGTTGCCGCCTGCGGCGAGGTAGCGCCGGATCGCATCGTTGCCGACCGACAGCGCGGCCTCGGTGCCGCCAGTCTCG
>JAJZAG010000208.1 GCA_021799555.1 Deltaproteobacteria bacterium
GCAACCGCTCGGCGGCAAGGCGCAGTTCGGCGGACAGCGGCTCGGAGAAATGGAAGTCTGGGCGCTCGAAGCCTACGGCGCCGCGTACACGCTGCAGGAGATGCTGACCGTCAAGTCGGACGACGTAGCGGGGCGGACCCGGATGTACGAGGCGATCGTCAAGGGTGAAAATACGCTCGAGCCGGGGCTGCCGGAATCGTTTAACGTGATGGTCAAAGAGCTCCAGTCGTTGTGTCTCAACATGGAATTGCTCGAAGAACCGGAGCGCGCCTAGCAGGCGCGGTATCGAAGGAGTAACGAAGGATGGAAGATCTCTTCGGGGTATTTGACAAACCCAAGAACCCGCTTGCCTTCAACTCGATCCGGATCTCGATCGCGTCGCCCGAGATGATCCGGTCGTGGTCGCACGGCGAGGTGAAGAAGCCCGAAACCATCAACTACCGCACCTTCAAGCCGGAACGCGACGGGCTGTTTTGCGCGAAAATTTTCGGTCCCACCAAGGACTACGAATGCAACTGCGGCAAGTACAAGCGGATGCGCCATCGCGGCGTCGTATGCGAAAAATGCGGCGTCGAGGTGATCCAGTCCAAGGTCAGGCGCGAGCGGATGGGCCATATCGATCTGGCCGCTCCCGTCGCCCATATCTGGTTCCTGCGCTCGCTGCCCTCGCGGATCGGCACGCTCCTCGACATGACCCTTAAGGAACTTGAAAAGGTTCTCTACTTCGAGTGCTACGTCGTCACCGATCCGGGCGAGACTCCGCTGACCCAGAAAGAGCTGCTCACCGAACGTAAATATCGCGAGGCGCGCGAACAATACGCCGACGGTTTCAAGGCCGACATGGGCGCCGAGGCGATTCGTTCGCTGCTCTCTCAGCTCGAACTCGACAAACTCGCCGAAGAACTGCGCGTCGAGATGAAGGCGACCAACTCCGAGGCGCGGCGCAAGAAAGTCGCCAAGCGGCTCAAGGTAATCAACGCGTTTCGCGACTCGGGTAACCGGCCCGAATGGATGATCCTGACCATCCTGCCGGTCATCCCGCCCGACCTGCGTCCGCTGGTTCCGCTCGACGGCGGACGCTTTGCGACCTCCGACTTGAACGACCTCTACCGGCGCGTCATCAACCGCAACAATCGGCTAAAGCGCCTGATCGAGCTCAATGCTCCCGATATCATCATCCGCAACGAGAAGCGGATGCTCCAGGAGGCCGTCGATGCGCTGTTCGACAACGGACGGCGCGGACGCGCGATCACCGGACCGAGCAAGCGCCCGCTGAAATCGCTCTCCGATATGCTCAAGGGCAAGTCGGGACGCTTCCGCCAGAACCTGCTCGGTAAACGCGTCGATTACTCGGGCCGCTCGGTTATCGTCGTCGGCCCCGAACTGCGCCTCCATCAGTGCGGCCTTCCCAAGAAGATGGCGCTCGAGCTGTTCAAGCCGTTCATCTACAACAAGCTTGAAGAAAAAGGCTACGTCACGACCATCAAGAGCGCCAAAAAGATGGTCGAAAAAGAGGGCAAGGACGTCTGGGACATCCTCGACGACGTGATCCGCGAGCATCCGGTCCTGCTCAACCGCGCCCCGACCCTGCATCGCCTCGGCATCCAGGCCTTCGAGCCGGTGCTGATCGAAGGCAAGGCGATTCAACTTCATCCTCTCGTCTGCGTCGCCTACAACGCCGACTTCGACGGCGACCAGATGGCAGTGCATGTGCCGTTGTCGATCGAGGCGCAGGTCGAGTCGCGGGCGCTGATGATGTCCACCAACAACATCCTGTCGCCCGCTTCCGGGAAACCGATCATCGTGCCCACTCAGGACATGGTGCTGGGACTGTACTACATGACGCGCGAGCGTCCGCTCGCGCGGGGCGAGGGGAAGCATTTCGCCAGCCCCGCCGAAGTGCGAATCGCTTACGATCACGACGAGATCGATCTGCACGCCAAGGTGATTGTGCGGATGCCGGCGGCGGCCGCGCCGGAGCCCGCGAGCGACGGTGCGCCGGCGCACAAGAAGAAGGACAAGGCGCAAGCAGTCGCGGCACCGGCCTATGAGCGGGTCGAAACCACCGTCGGACGCGTGTTGCTGAGCGAAATCGTGCCACCCGAGGTTCCGTTTGCCGAAGTCAACAAGACGCTCAAGAAAAAGGAACTGGGCAATCTGATTGACGTTGTATATCGCCGCGCCGGAAACAAATCCACGGTCATTTTCGCCGACCGGCTCAAAGATATCGGCTTCGAGTTCGCCACCAAGGCCGGCATCTCGATCTCGATCAAAGACATGGTAATCCCGGCGCAGAAAGCCTCGCTGTTGGACCAGGCGCAAAAGCAGGTCGGTGAAATCCAGAAGCAGTACAACAACGGCGTCATCACCGACGGCGAACGCTACAACAAGGTCGTCGACATCTGGGCCGAAGTTCAGGACGAGATCGGCTCTTCGGTCATCAAGGGTCTCTCGACCGAAGTTTACGGCAAAGACAAGTCGGGCAAGGAAGTTTCGGGACCCTCGTTCAACCCGATTTTCATCATGGCCGATTCGGGCGCGCGCGGTTCCGAGCAGCAAATCCGCCAGCTCGCCGGATTGCGCGGCTTGATGGCGAAGCCGTCGGGCGAGATTATCGAAACCCCGATCACCGCCAACTTCCGCGAAGGGTTGACCGTCGGCGAGTACTTCACCTCGACTCACGGCGCGCGCAAGGGACTTGCCGACACCGCTCTCAAGACCGCGAATTCGGGCTACCTGACCCGCCGCCTGGTCGACGTCGCGCAGGATTCGATTATCACCGAGCAGGACTGCGGCACCCTCGACGGTATCGACATGAGTCCGCTCGTCGAGGGCGGCGAAGTGATCGAAGGCCTCGGCGACCGCGTGCTCGGGCGCGTCGCGCTCGAAGACGTCGCCGATCCGTTCACCGGCGAGATCGTGGTCAACGCCAACGAAACGATCGACGAGGACAAAGTCCGCCGGATCGAAGACGCCGGAATCGAGAAAATCAAGATCCGCTCGGTGCTGACCTGCCAGTCGCGCCAGGGCGTGTGCGTGCGATGCTACGGACGCGATCTCGGCCGCGGCCATCTGGTCAATCTCGGCGAAGCGATCGGTACGATCGCCGCCCAATCGATCGGAGAGCCGGGCACGCAGCTGACGATGCGCACGTTCCATATCGGCGGCACCGCGAGC
Organism: Deltaproteobacteria bacterium; assembly: GCA_021799555.1. Taxonomy (GTDB): domain Bacteria; phylum Desulfobacterota; class Binatia; order Binatales; family Binataceae; genus JBARDN01. The sequence goes on from JAJZAG010000208.1 coordinate 3,178, forward strand.
CGCCGCGCCGAGCAGACCACGCTCGAGCCGCGCACCGAAGGCGTGGTCCGGCTGCATAACGCCACCATCCGCGTTGGCCGCGACGGGAAGTACATCGTGATGTCCCGGCATGGAGAGGTGACAGTCGCAGCCCAGATCAAGGGTGAAGACGGCCGCGTCCGCGAACGCGAACGCGAGCGCTATCCGCTGGTGTACGGCGCCAAGCTCTTCAAGAAAGACGGCGACCACGTTAAAGCGGGCGAGATGATCGCCGAGTGGGACCCGTACACGACGCCGATCATTACCGAAGTCGACGGCGTGGTTAAGTTTGGCGATATTCTCGACGGCAAAACGATGAACGAAGTCGTCGATGAGCGCACGGGCGCGCGTTCCAACGTTATCGTCGAGTTCAAGGAGCTCGACGTGCGCCCGCGTATTTCGATCAAGGACTCGACCGGCAAGACCGCGAAAATTCCCGACTCGAATCTCTACGCGCGCTACTTCCTGCCGGTCGGCGCCTATATCAACGTCGCCGAGGGCACCGAGGTCAAAGCGGGTGACGTGATCGCCAAGCTGCCGCGTGAAACCACCAAGACCAAGGATATCACCGGCGGATTACCGCGCGTCGCCGAACTGTTCGAAGCGCGCAAGCCCAAGGAGTTCGCCGTCATCTCGGAGATCGACGGTCAGGTCTCCTTCGGCAAAGACACCAAGGGCAAGCGCAAAGTCGTGGTGACGCCTGAAGTCGGAGAACCGCGCGAATATCTGATCGCCAAGGGCAAGCATATCGGAGTGCACGAAGGCGACCTCGTCAAGGCCGGAGAGCCGTTGATGGAGGGATCGTCGAATCCGCACGATATCCTGACGATCCTCGGCGAAAAGGCGCTGGCCAAATATCTCGTGGACGAAATCCAGGAGATTTACCGGCTCCAGGGCGTGCGGATCAACGACAAGCATATCGAAGTAATCGTCCGCCAGATGCTGCGCCGGGTGCGGATCAAGGAAGTCGGCGACACGATCTTCCTGGTCGGCGATCAGGTCGAGAAATGGCGCTTCGACGAAGAGAACGCCCGCGTCCTCGACAAGGGCGGCGAACCCGCCATCGCCGAGCCGCTCCTGCTCGGAATCACCAAGGCCTCGCTTTCGACGGAAAGCTTCATCTCGGCGGCGTCGTTCCAGGAGACCACGCGCGTGCTGACCGAGGCCGCGATCAACGGAAAAGTTGATCGGCTCGTCGGGCTCAAGGAAAACGTGATAATGGGGCGGCTCATCCCGGCCGGGACCGGACTGCCGTCGTACAATCGGATGGAGCTTAAAGTCGAAGGTTCGAGCGAGGCCGAAGAAGCCGCGAAAAGCGGCCTTGAAGCTCCCGCCGCGCCTGTCGGAGATTGACACGCACGCGCACTGCGCGTACATACTTATAGTTCCCCCAAGGGCATGTCCCGCCCTTGGGGGGTTTATTTGAACCGTCGCGTGATCCACCCAGACCGATGCCCGGGGGACATCGCAAAGCGGCCCCGCCGCCGCGCGAAGCAAGCGGAAGAAACGCCCGGGAGCGGATACGCGCAAGTGCCGAAACGGATCGGTAAGTTACGCAGGCAAGCAAGGCAGGAACGGAAGATAACGTGCCCTCGATAAACCAGTTGATCCGCCAGGCGCGCGTCAAGAAGCGCTTCAAGATTAAAGCGCGCGCGCTCGAAGGTTCGCCCCAGAAACGCGGCGTGTGCACGCAGGTGAAAACCACTACGCCCAAAAAGCCGAATTCCGCCCTGCGCAAGGTCGCGCGCGTGCGGCTGTCCAATGGAATCGAAGTCAATACCTACATTCCCGGCGTCGGCCATAATCTGCAGGAGCACTCGGTGGTCCTGATTCGCGGCGGACGCGTCCGCGACCTGCCCGGAGTCCGCTATCACGTGATTCGCGGAACCCTTGATTCGATCGGCGTGCAGGAACGGCGCAAGAGCCGCTCCAAGTACGGATCGAAGAAGCCGAAGTAACCGTCATGTCACGCAAAGGCCAGGCTAGAGTCCGCGAAATCGCGGGTGACCCGAAATTCCACGATCATACCGTTGCGAAGTTCGTCAACGTCGTGATGGAACGCGGCAAGAAATCCACCGCCGAACGGATTCTGTACGGTGCGCTCGATCTGGTCGCCGAGCGCTCGAAGGAAGACGGACTCGCGGTTTTCAAAAAGGCGCTCGACAACGTGCGCCCGTCCGTCGAAGTGCGTTCGCGGCGCGTCGGCGGCGCCAACTATCAGGTTCCGGTCGAGGTCCGCCCGGTCAGGCGCAATTCGCTTGCGATGCGATGGCTGGTCACGGCGGCGCGTGCGCGCGCGGAGAAATCGATGCGCGAGCGGCTGGCGGCGGAAATCCTCGAGGCCGCGCAAAACCGCGGTGGCGGCGTCAAGAAGCGCGAAGACACCCACCGCATGGCCGACGCCAACCGCGCGTTCGCCCATTACCGCTGGTAATAGTCGAGTTTTTTACTCATGGCTCGTACCACGCCAATAGAACGGGTGCGCAATATCGGCATCATGGCCCACATCGATGCCGGCAAGACCACCACCACTGAACGGGTGCTCTTCTACACCGGGATCAACTACAAGATCGGTGAAGTGCACGAAGGCACCGCCACGATGGACTGGATGGTCCAAGAGCAGGAGCGCGGAATCACGATCACTTCGGCCGCGACTACCTGCACCTGGCGCGACCATCAGTTCAATATTATCGATACCCCGGGCCACGTCGATTTCACAATCGAAGTCGAGCGCAGCTTGCGCATCCTCGATGGCGCGGTCGCGGTGTTCTGCGCGGTTGGCGGCGTCGAGCCGCAATCGGAAACCGTATGGCGCCAAGCCGATAAGTACCGCGTTCCCCGGATTGCGTTCATCAACAAGATGGATCGCGTCGGCGCCGAATTCGAGCGCGTCGTGCAGGAGATGCGCGATAAACTCAAGGCGACGCCGCTGTTGCTCCAGCTCCCGATTGGCGCCGAGGACAAGTTCACCGGGATTGTCGATCTGGTGGAACAGCGCGCGCTTATCTGGGACGAAGATCGTCTGGGCGCCAACTACAGGGTTGAGGAGATTCCGGCCGAGCTTAAGGAGCAGGCTACGGGCTATCGCGACAAGATGATCGAGATGCTCGCCGATCACGACGAGCATCTGATGGAGTTGTATCTCGAGGGCAAGGCGCCCGAGGTGGACAAGATTCGCGCCGCGATTCGCGCCGCTACCCTCAAGATGGCGGTGACGCCGGTGCTGCTCGGATCGGCGTTTCGCAACAAGGGCGTGCAGCCGATGCTCGACGCGGTGGTGGACTATCTTCCCTCGCCGCTCGACCTTCCGCCGGTGGTTGGAAATGTTGACGGCAAGATGGAAGAGCGATGGCCGCGTGACGACGCGCCGTTTTCCGCGCTCGCCTTCAAGATTATGACCGACCCGTATATCGGCACGCTCACTTTCGTGCGCGTGTACTCGGGCAAACTCGAGAGCGGATCGTCAGTCTTGAACTCGACCAAGGGCA
>JAJZAG010000209.1 GCA_021799555.1 Deltaproteobacteria bacterium
AATTGCAGAAGTATCGCCCTTTCCCTGCGACGCGCCGCCAGCTAACACAGTTCCATGGGCTGGCGTGAGTAACGGCTCTTCGCAGGGAGATATCGCGATGCTTGGATTCGAGTTGACCGAAGAACAGATTGAGCTTAAGGCGCTCGCGCGAAAGTTTGCGGAGCAGGAGATCATTCCGCGCGCGAGAGAGTGCGATGAAAAGGAAACGTTCGCGCGTGACGTCTGCGAAAAGGCGTTTGCCGCGGGACTAATGAATTTCGGCGTGCCGAAGAATCTCGGCGGTCCCGGTCTCGGCGTGCTCGACGCGTCGCTGATCACCGAAGATCTCTGCTACGGGTGCGCCGGAATAACCAATTCTATCACGGCGAACGACCTCGCGACGCTGCCGCTCTTGATCGCGGGCAACGAAGAGCAGAAGCGCGTATTTCTTGGCGGCCTCCTCAAAAAGCTCAGCTTTTGCGCCTTCGCGATCACTGAGCCGGGGGCAGGATCCGACGTAGCCTCAATGAGCACGACCTATCGGCGCGAGGGCGACGAGTTTGTCTTGCGCGGGACCAAACATTTTATATCGAACGGGTCGGTTTCCGATTGGATCGTCACGTTTGCGACGAGCGACAAGCGGCTGCGGCACAAAGGAATTTCCTGCTTCGTCTTTCCTGCCAACCTGCCGGGAATCACGCGGCGCAGGATGCACGGCAAGCTCGGCCAGCGCGCCGCCGATACCGGAGAAATCGTGTACGACGATTTGCGGGTAAGCGCGAGCGCGATGGTCGGGCGCGAGGGAGAAGGCTTCAAATACGCGATGGCAACGTTCGACCATAGCCGTCCCGAGACGGCGGCGATTGGGATCGGAATCGCGCAGCGCGCGCTAGACGAATGTGTGAAATACTCGCGCCAGCGCAGTGCGTTCGGCCAGCCGATTTCGAACTTCCAAGCGCTCCAGTTCATGATGGCCGACATGGCGATCGAGATCGAGGCGATGCGGCTTTTGACTTACAAGGCGGCATGGATGGTCGATCACAAAGCGCCGCCGAACGTGAACTCGAGCTACGCCAAGGCGTTTTGCGCTGACGCGTGCATGAAGATCACGACCGACGCCGTGCAGATATTCGGCGGCTACGGTTACATGGACGAGTATCCGGTGCAGAAATTGATGCGCGACGCCAAGCTGCTGCAGATCTACGAAGGCACCTCGCAGATTCAGCGCGTCGTGATCGCGCGCAACCTGCTCCGTGAATGACCCGCGCAGTTACTCATTGGTTTGATGCGGGACGGGCGGGTCTTGGTCAGGCGGTTCGTTGCCGGTCACCGCGCCGACGTAAGCGCCTTTGTGATAGACCTCGACTTTGCCGGTTGTCGGATCGGGAAAAATGTTCCACTCCTGCATCAGCGGATCCGGCTTCGAAGGCGAGGCGGCGACGACCGGAACCACCGCCGGCGGCGGAGCCATCGCGGGCGCCGGGTTCTGCGCTGTAGAACATCCGTAAGCCAGTGCCGTGCACAGCAGGATCGCAAAGACATAAGCGATTGGTAAGCGCCAATTCATCGCGGTGCGAATCGAGTCGGGCAGGACATAACTATAATTGCGCCGCGCGGCCACGATCGCAAGCGCCGCCGGAAAGAGGCAGCTTCGAGGCGACCTTTGTCCTCACAATCTTTCGCAGAAAAATTCGCCCTTGGAACTTCATTCGCGGCTTGACGGGCGGCTGTTTGCAGGGGTAATCAAGGCGAGTGTAAGTGATTTTAATTTGCAGTAGGCGCGATCGCGCACACGCGCGGCCGAAGCACTAGGTGGGGGCGGCAGAGATGAATCGAGCTGTCTTGATTGCAGCGGTGATTGCGATCATCCCGTGCGTCGGGGGTGGTCATGCTGCCGAATCGAGCGCCACGCGGTCGTTGCTGTTTAAGGTCGTGCCAGTGGAGCTCAGCGCAAAGCTTACAAGCCCAGCCACCATCGGCGTATGCGATCAGGGTTTCTCGAATCAGTGTGCGGTTTCTCCCTGTGTGTGCGAGAAATTCGACGGAACCGTCGCTTCGCCCGCCTTTGGTGAGGGTAGCGCCACGATTGACTTGACCCTCGATGCTGGAAACGCCATCGGAAACGGCGCACAGTTTGCGGGAATTGGCTGCTTGCCCGGCTACGGCAGCGTCGGTATTTCGGCCTCCGGCGGTATCTTTACATTGTCCGCGATCGTAAGCGTGTGTTCGCCGACGACCCATCTGAGCAGCCCGAGCAAGGCAAAGACAGAGCCAGTTTCAGGGTCGTTCGCGATTCAACAAGCTGCGGTTAACGAAACCGGCTACGGATTTTTTCAAGGCCAATACTATATTCATTCGGAGATGCTGGTCGTAAAGGGAAAAATGGCAATTGTCCCCTGAGAGCGCGGGTTATTGAAAGCAAGGCTGGCTCAGCAAAGGAAAATTACTCAAAATTCGACATTGTTACTTGATGGTTGTTCCGTTTAGCGGCCAGCTTCGTCGCGGTCACAATCCGGCGTAGCTCGGGTTCAATTCGGCCTCAAAACGCTAACGGAAGACGGAATTCGCCTTGCCAAAAGCGGCCAGCTTGAAGAAATCTTGCAGGAATGGGATTTGGAGGGCTCCGGGTTGACGTACGTCGCGCGCCAAACGCGACCTGATCAATCCGGCCTGAACATCGACGCCACGATTCGGCGCACGAGCGCGCGCGGCGCGATTCGCGTCGATTCAGCCATGATTAGGTTCATCGCGCCATTGATCTTGACTGCCTTACCTGCCCGCGCCGCCGCGATCGCTTGGCGCACCACTGTAGCAGCGTCCATGTACGCGGACTCGGGCATCCCCGTGCGGTTCGCATGCGCGACGGCTTGAAACTCGGTGTGCGTCGGTCCGGGGCATAGGGCAGTAACAGTAACTCCCGTGCCGCGCAATTCTTCGGCGAGCGCCTCGGAGAAGCTCAGCACAAACGCTTTGGTCTCGCCGTAGGTCGCCATCCAGGGCACCGGCTGAAAGGCGGCCGTCGAGGCGACGTTGATCACAACGCCGCCTCGACGCGCGAGCATCGCGGGCACGCAGATGCGCGTCATCGCGACGAGCGCCGCGACGTTGAGATCGATCTCTTCAATTTCGCGTTCGAGCGGCATCGAGTGGAAACGGCCGTGAGTGCCGAACCCGGCGTTGTTGACGAGGTAGCCGATCTCGCCGGCTTCGGCGATGGCGCGGCGATGCACTTCCTCGGCGGCTCCGGGACGCGCGAGGTCGGCGGCGATAATTGAGACGCGCGGCGCGCCAAGTTCGCGCGAGCGCTCCGCGGCCGACTTGAGTTTGTCTTCGCGGCGCGCGACAAGCACGAGATCGAATTTCAGAACGGCGAGCTGGAGCGCGAATTCATAGCCGAGGCCACTCGAGCCGCCGGTGATTAGCGCGGTAGTCATGCGCTGACGATGCCAAGTTCGGTTCGCATGTGCTCGATGGTTTTGCAGAGCCCCTCGCGCAACGGGATTTTTGGCTCCCATTTGAGGACTTTGCGCGCGAGCGAGATATCGGGTTTGCGGCGGACGGGATCGTCCGGGCGCGCGGGCATCAGCTTCAGCTTCGAGGCGCTGCGGGTCAGGTCGATCGCGAGCGCGGCGAGTTCGGAAATCGTGAACTCGTTGGGATTGCCGATGTTGATCGGGCCGATGTGATCTTCCTGATTCATCATCCGCACGATCGCGTCAATAATATCGTCGACGTAGGCGAAGGAGCGTGTTTGCTTGCCGTCGCCGTAGATTTCAAGGTCTTCTCCACGCAGCGCCGCCGCGCAGAAATTCGAGACCACTCGTCCGTCATTGATCGCCATCCGCGGGCCGTACGTATTGAAAATGCGGACAATGCGGGTATCGACCTTGTTCTGGCGATGGTAGTCCATCATCAGGGCTTCGGCGACGCGCTTGCCTTCGTCGTAGCAGGCGCGCACGCCGATTGGATTTACGTGCCCCCAATAGCTTTCGGTCTGGGGATGCTCTTCCGGGTCGCCGTAGACTTCGCTGGTTGAGGTGAGCAGGATTCGCGCGCGCACGCGCTTGGCGAGTCCCAGCATGTTAATCGTGCCCATCACGCTGGTCTTGATGGTTTTGACGGGGTTGTACTGGTAATGAACAGGCGAGGCGGGGCAGGCGAGATGAAAGATGCGATCGACTTCGAGCAGGATCGGTTCGACGGTGTCGTGACGGATCAGTTCGAAGTTTCGATTATCGCGCAGATGGGCAACGTTGGCGCGTTTGCCGCTGAAATAGTTATCAAGGCAGATAACTTCATCACCGTCCTTGAGCAGCCGTTCGCATAGATGAGAGCCAAGAAAACCCGCGCCGCCAGTAACCAATACTCGCAAGTTGGATCTCCTTGCCATTAACGCGATCGAGCCGCGCGCTCAGCGGCGGTTTTCGCGCTCAATCGCCTTTACGGTGTCGATCACGTAATCGATATCCGCATCGCTCATCGCCGCGTAAATCGGCAGCGATAAGCAGCGGCTGTAAATGTCCTCGGCAACCGGAAAATCTCCCGTTTGGTACCCGTACGCCGATTGATAATAGTGCATCGTATGCAGCGGAATGCAATGCACGGAAACTCCCACGCCGCGCTCGCGCAGCGCCTCGACGAACTGTGCGCGCCCGATGCTGAGTTGCTCCGGCTTGAGGCGCAGCACATAGAGATGCCATGCGTGTTCGATTCCGGCTTCGGAGTACGGCGTTTGCAGCGCCTCGATTCCCTTAAGGCCCTCGTTGTAGCGGCGCGCGATTTCGGTGCGACGGCGCATAAACGCGTCGGCACGCCTTAGCTGTGCCACACCGATCGCTGCGTGAACGTCGGACAGATTGTACTTGAAGCCCAAGTCGTGAATTTCGTAGAACCAGGAACCGCTCTTGTCGTAGCGCTTCCAGGCGTCTTTGTTCATCCCGTGAAGACTTGCTGTGGCGATCTTTTCGGCGATTGCGTCGTCGGCAGTCGTGATCATCCCGCCTTCGGCGGTAGTGAAATTCTTGGTAGCGTAGAAACTGAAGCAGGTGAGATCGCCGATCGTTCCGATCTTCGCCATTCCGCGCCCGTCCATATGGCGTGCGGCGCCTGCGGCGTGGGCGGCGTCTTCGATTATTTTGAGATTGTAATCGCGCGCTATTTTCATCAACCGGTCCATATCGCAGGGATGCCCCGCGAAATGAACCGGAACAATTGCTTTAACGCGCTGATGGCTGCCACCTTCGAGTGCTTCTTCTACGCGCGCGGGGTTAAGGTTGAACGTGCCCGGATCGACGTCGCAGAACACCGGACGCACTCCCAAATAGCCCATCACTTCGGCAGTCGCGGTGAAGGTGAACGGAGTAGTGATAACCTCGTCACCCGGCTTGAGGCCCATCGCCCACAGCGACAGATGAAGCGCGCCCGTACAGTGCGCAACCGCCAGCGCATTGCGCGCGCGCACGTACGCGGCGAATTCCTTTTCGAAACGCTTCGCTTTGGGACCAGTGGTTATCCACCCTGAGCGCAGGGTATCGAGCACCTCGCGTTCTTCGTCAGGACCGATCGCGGGGCGATGAAAAGCTACTTGTCGCATTCGAAATCTCTTGAGTCGCGAAACGTGATGGCGATGCGCGGGCTGGTTGGCCAGCGACGAATTTCATGCGTTGGCAGAAGTATAAGGGATAGATTAAAAGCGTAGCAAGGCGGGGCGTGACCGTCCGTTGCGCCATCGCGACGGGGCGAAGGGCGCTATCCGGCAGCGCCCGCAGGAAGCGGTCCCGGCATCACATAAGTCGGAATGCCGGTCTTGGACTCAACGGCTTTCTCCAGTTTCTGCATATCGACCTGATTCTCGAGGCCGAGACGTTTAACTTCCTCCTGCGCGTGCGCCCACAAGCCCGGATAGACGCCGTACAGATCGTCATGAACCTCGACGTATAACGCATCGCCGCGCCATCCAAACTTGATGGGTTGATAAACAAACTCGCCCGGAGTGCCAACCTTGACCTTGTTAAACAGACGTTCGATATCTTCCGGATAGAGCCGCACACATCCGTGGCTCACTTCCATTCCAACACCCCACGGAACGTTGGTGCCGTGGAGCGCGTACTCAGGGAGCGTCAGTTCGAGCCGGAAGTGTCCAAGAGGATTATCCGGATCGCCGCCCGGTATTTCGTGCTCCGCTTCGCCGTCGCGCTCAAGATGTTCCTTGTAGATATCTTCAGGTAAGACCCAGGTTGGGTTCTTGGTTTTTCCGCGAACTACGAACGCGGCGACGGGCGTTTTCCAGTCGAAGCGTCCAAGGCCCACCGGGAAGGTGTAAACGACGTCGGGACGGATCGCCGAATGAACTCCGTCATGCACCCGCGAGCGCGCCGCCGATTTCCCCGTCTTCAAGCCGGCCCTCTTCAATTTGCCTTTGCCAAGCAGAGGGCCAGTGGGCGACGGGTAATAATAGTAAATCCGCATCTCGGGTATATTCATGATAATCCCGATGTGCGGAGTATCGGGAAGGATATGTTCGTCGGGCAGGATAATGTCCTTGCCTACCGGCGGGGTCCACCAATCTATCTTTCCGTTGGCGGTGGAAATAGCTGTCGCTGTCACACCAAACCACCGGCCAACATCGAGCAGCGTGTCGCCCTTTTGAATCTGATAGGTAATCAGGTTTCCGATAATGTTGTCGCGGCCGCGCGGAAGC
>JAJZAG010000210.1 GCA_021799555.1 Deltaproteobacteria bacterium
GGACCAACCTGGCGATTCGCCACGGCCTCAACACCTATGACGGCCACGTTGCCCATCCCGCCGTGGCCCAAGCGCTCAGGATGAAAACGCACTCGCCATGGGATTAGCAGGTGCGCGCTCGCGCTCGGCGGAACGCATCTCCAGAAGCAGTTAGAGAAGGCGCTCAATACAATCCGTTGGAGCCGTTAGAGAAATTGTAGCGCTGGTCGGCGGACTTGAGTTGTCCGTAGGTTCCAGTCTCAAAGCGTTTGACATTGTTTTGCAGGTTCAAGTCCTCGTGCAGATCGGCAACCGCCTGCTGGACGCCTTCCTGCGCGATTTCGTTGGCGCGGACCCATCGCCCCGAATGCTGCACGAAGTTCACCAGGTTGAAAATGTTTTGCGAGAGCGCCTTCTGCGACTTTGCAAAACGCGCGGTCCATACCACCTGCTTGCTTTTGATATCGACGAACTTTAGCTGGAACGTCACCGACGCCGGCTCCGCCGAAGCATAGGCCAATCCGACGCGCTCCCTGTAGCGCTCGACGGTGCCGTAAAGAACGCCGTCGGCCGAGACCAAACGGCCCACGTCGAGCGCGTTAGTGTCGAGGTTCTGCGGAGTTGTCGGTGGCAGTTTAACCAGCGCCTGCGCAACGTCGTCCTGTGGGATCAGCTGCCATCCGCCGGCTACTGCGGCCTGACTGTAAAGCTCCGCCGTGATCGCGTCACCGGCGTTCGGCGCGAGCGGTTCGCCTCCGGAAGGAGGCGCGTCGATGATGGGCATCACAGCTATCCGGTTGATCGTAATGGTTTTAATCGAGCGGACCGCGTGCGTCGTCACGTCCTTTGGGGTCAGGTCGGCCACGGTCTGCTTGGCGCCTTCAAGTGTTTCCGCGGGAACCGTGATGCATCCGGCAATCGCGATCGCCATCGCGACCGACAAAGCAATTCGTACGATTGGCAGGGTCTTCATGATGTCACCTTTATCGACAGCTCACGAAGCTGGCGCGGATCGACCTCGGACGGCGCGCCGCTCATCGGATCCACCGCCTTCTGCGTTTTTGGAAACGCAATCACGTCGCGCAGCGAGTCCGTTCCGCACAACATCATACATAGCCTATCGACGCCGAACGCGCATCCCCCATGCGGCGGCGCACCGTAGCCGAGCGCCTCGATCAGAAAGCCGAAGCGTTCGAGCGCCTCTTCACGCGACAACCCTAATAACTCAAATACCTTAAGCTGCAACTCGCGGCTATGGATACGAATCGAGCCCCCGCCAAGCTCCTGCCCATTGAGCACCATGTCGTAGGCTATCGCGCGGGCGCCGAGCGCCGAGCTGCCGGACTCCAGCATCCGGAGGTCATCCGGATGCGGCGCGGTAAACGGATGGTTCACAGAAACCAGGCGTTTGTCATCTTCGCTGTATTCGAAGAGTGGAAAATCGACGATCCAGAGAAACTTGAGATCGTCTTCCGCGGCCAGCGAAAATTTCGCGCCGAGCTGAAGCCGCAGGTCGCCGAGAATCGGTCGCACCTTGGCTGGCTCTCCCGCCATGATGAGCATGGTGTCGCCGGTTTTGAGCCCCGCGATTTCAGCGGCGCTTGAGCGTTCGGCCTCCGACACAAACTTCGCGATCGGCCCCTGCCATCCGGCGTCCTGCACTTTGATCCACGCCAGCCCCATCGAGTAGCGCGTGCGAATCGCCTCGGTCATTTCGTCAAGCTCGCGCCGCGTAAGCTGATTCGCGGCAGGCAAGTTGATCGCGTAAACCCTGCCGCCCTGAGCAATAACCTCGGCGAAGACCTTGAACGAAGTCGCCGTGAAGGCGGAAGTCAGGTTTCTGATTTCAAGGCCGAAGCGCAGATCGGGCTTGTCGCTACCATAGCTCTCCATCGCATCGGCGTACGCCATCCGCGGGAACGGAGTATTGATATCGACGCCGAGCACGCGCTCGTAAGCTGCGGCGATCATCCCTTCGGCGACGGATTGAACATCTTCGGGGCGCGGGCCGGTCATCTCGAGATCGATTTGGCTGAACTCGGGCTGACGATTCGCGCGCAGATCCTCGTCGCGAAAGCATCGCGCAATCTGGTAGTAGCGATCGAGTCCGCCGATCATCAGGATCTGCTTCAAGATTTGCGGCGATTGCGGCAAGGCGTAAAACTTGCCCGGATTCACGCGGCTCGGCACCAGGTAATCGCGCGCTCCCTCGGGCGTGGATTTGAAAAGGATCGGCGTCTCGACTTCGATGAAGCCGTGCGCGTCCAGAAAATTGCGGATCGCTTGGAGGGCCTGATGCCGCCGGCGCAGATTACGCTGCATCGCGGGCCGCCGCAGATCCAGATATCGGTACTTGAGTCGAACTTCCTCGGCGGCGGTGTCTTCGTCACCGATCGCAAATGGCGGCGGCGGCGACACGTTCAGGATCTCGAATGCACTCACGGCGATTTCAATCTCGCCGGTAGGGAGCTCCGCGTTGACGGTGCCCGCGGCACGGCGCACCACCGTGCCGCGCACCGCGACAAAGAATTCGCTGCGCGCCTCGGCGCCCGCCTGATGCGAGCCCGCGTCGCGGGCAGGATTGAGCACGAGCTGAACGATACCCTCGCGGTCGCGGAGATCGATAAAGATGAGTCCGCCATGATCGCGCCGCGTCTGCACCCATCCGTGCAGCGCAACTTCGCGCCCCGCGTCGGACGCGCGCAGCGTGCCGCAGTAGTCAGTACGCTGCCACGGCGGCAGCGGCGAGTATGTTTCCGATTTCGGCATGTGCTCCGTCTTTTCCGTCAATTCCAACCAGAATACTTGCGCGCTGAAGTCCAAGGAACAGTCATGTAGTCGCGCCCATCTCGTCGATCAAATCCGCCGTGGCGACCTCGCGTTGAGTCCCGGCCTTGAGGTCCTTCAGTTGAACGACGCCGCGGGTCAGTTCGGTGTCCCCGATAATCACCGCATAGCGCGCGCCGATCTTGTTCGCGCGCGCCAGCGCAGCCTTGAGCTTCCGCTCTGGCGATGCGAGCTCGACGGCCTTGCCTCCGGGCACACGCAGCTCGTGCGCGACAACAAACGCTCTCTCAATCGCCGCATCGCCTAACGACGCCACCACTGCATCGACACGCCGGGAGCCATTCGCGTCCTTGGTTCCAGCGACCGCACCAACCGCATCTGGATCGTGAGCCTTGTCGTGCAAGCGAGCCGAGCTTGGCGCGGCCAACGTCCGTTCGTAGGCGAGCACCAACCGTTCGATTCCGATCGCAAATCCGATTCCCGGTACGCGCGCTCCACCGAGCGCTTCGACAAGGCCGTCGTATCGTCCGCCGGCGATCACCGCGCTTTGCGATCCCACGTCGCCGGATAGAACTTCAAAAGCCGTGCGCGTGTAATAATCGAGACCACGCACCAGGCGCGGGTTAATTACAAACTCGATCGAGGTTGCCTTGAGCAGCCGCTGCACCATCGCGAAATGCGCTCGGCATGCTTCGCAGAGAAAGTCGAGGCTGCCCGGCGCCTGCTTCGTCAGTGCGACGTCGATCTTGCAGTCGAGCAGCCGCAGGGGATTGCGGTCGATTCGGTTGTGACAGTCTTCACAGAGTTCGTTCAGATGTGCGCGACCCCACTCGACCAGCGCCGCGCGATACGCGGGGCGGCATTCAGCGCAACCAAGCGAGTTGACTTCCATCGTAACGTCGAGATTCAGAAACCGTGCGATGTCGTCGATCATGACCAGAAGTTCCGCATCGCAAACGGCGTCGCTGCGCCCGAACACCTCGACGCCAAACTGATGAAACTGCCGGTAGCGTCCCTTCTGCGGACGTTCGCGCCGGAACATCGGCCCCGAATAGAAAAAGCGCTGCTCCGGATTGCTCCGATCCAATCCCGCTTCGAGGTACGCCCGCACGACGCCCGGCGTGCCTTCGGGCCGAAGCGCGATCAACTGCTCGCTCTGCTCGCCCTCGGGAAAGACGTACATCTGCTTCTCGACGATATCGGAAGTCTCGCCGGTCGATCGCTGATAGAGTTCAACGCGCTCGACTATGGGAAGGCGAATCTCGCCGAAATTGTAGAGGCGTGCGACGCGCGCAGCCAAATTTTCGATGTACGACGCTGCCGCGGCGGCGACCCCATCGAGATCCTGAAAGCCACGCACTCGTTGTATCATCGGCCTTCCGGCCTCTTCGCCGTGCCGCGCATCGCGTCGCGCAGCTTGCGGTAGCCGATCAGCTCGACGCCTTCGTCCGCGATCAGGCGGCGGGCGTGTTCCGAGGTGAAGAAGCGGAAGTCCGCCTCGCGCTGCTCGGGATCGTTGGCGCATCCGCGAAGCTCGGCGCGGGCGAACGCCGGATGCGCGTAAATCTCCGAGATTCCCGGGCGCAGCGATCGGATCGTATCGGTCCAGAACCGATCGGTCTCCTCGACCTTGCGCGCGGGATGCGCGATGAAGTTGTCCGGGTAGAGAATCCCGTCGCGGTCGAGGCCTTCGAGGATCGCGTCGAACCCCATACGCCGCATGAAGCGCCGCGGCGTCATCCTGATCGGCAGCCGGTACTCGCGCGCCAGCCGCCAGTAGATTTCGTGATAGTCGGCGCGCAGATGCAGCGGGCCCATGTGCGAATCAATATGGGTCACGTCGATTCCCGCCGCGAGTGCCCTGTCGATCTGCGCGCGCAGTTCTTCCTCGGCCTCGTCGAGGCGGTCATGAGCGTAAACCTCGGGAACGTCAGCCCAAAGGTAACCGCGCCTGTCGGTCAGCGACGGAACCGCGCGAGGCCCCAGCACGGGACCCCATTTGTACGACGGCCACTCGCTGGTGAGCGTCAGATGCACGCCCAAATCCATCGCCGGATTGGCGCGCGCGAATTCGGCCGCCTCCTCGAACCACGGGCAGGTGGTCAGGATTGTCGAGGAAGTGAAGATCCCGGCGCTTAGCCCTTCGATCGTCGCCGCGTTCTCGTCATGACACATCCCGAAATCGTCGGCGTTGACGATCAGCAGCCGGGCGTCAGACGGATAGCCGAGGCGCTGCGCAATCGAGGTTTCCTCAGGTTGATTATTCATGGGTTCGTTTCGTCGAAAATTCGATGGTGGCGATTCTAGCATGCCCCGAAAAACAAAAGGGCCGCCTGCTCGGGCGGCCCTTTTCGCGATGCCATTGATGGCTTCGATCCGGCCATTAGATGGTCAAGACATTGATCGTGCATGCGGAGCCCAGTCCGATTACGTGCGCCTGTCCGGCCTTCGCATTGGGCACCTGACGATCCTTGGCGCGCTCGTCCTGAGTGAGATGCCACACGACCTCGCAGATGTTTGCGACGCCGGTCGCGCCGAGCGGATGGCCCTTCGAGAGTAATCCGCCGGAGACGTTGACCGGGGCGAATCCGCCGAGGCTGGGATGCACTCCGCCTTTCTTGTCAATAAATTCGCCCGCTTCGCCGTCGCCGCACAGGCCGAGGTTCTCGTAATGGACGAGTTCAGCGGTCGCGAAGCAATCATGCAGCTCGGTGAGCGCGATATCCTTGGGTCCGATACCAGCCTTTTCGTAGGCTTGCTTTGAAGCGCGGCGCGTAAGCGTGCTCACGTCCGGCAGGGTCAGAGTGCGGTCAGTGTACGGATCGGAAGTTAGAATGGATGCAGCCACCTTGGGACGCTTGCGTCCGCCGGCAAGCTGTTTGAGCTTCTTTTCGGAAACCAGGATCGCGGCCGCGGCGCCGTCGCCGGTCGGGCAGCACATATAGAGCGTGTTCGGATAGCCGACCATCCGGGCGTTCATCACGTCTTCGAGCGTGACTTCGTTGCGATACTGCGAGAACGGATTCTTGGTCGCATGCTTGTGCGACTTCACCGAAATCTTCGCGAAGTGTTCGAGCTTGGTGCCGTACTTGCGCATGTGCTCGATACCCGCCTGTCCGAACACCGCCGGCATCAGGCCCGAGCCCATTTTGCCTTCAGTCGAGTAGGCGGGATCTCCGGCGCCTGCGCCGCCGAGTAACCCCTGCTTGCCCATCTGCTCGACGCCAACCGCCATCGTGATGTCGTACATACCGGACGCGATCGACATGTAAGCCTCGCGAAACGCGGTCGATCCGGTCGCGCAGGCATTCGAGACGTTGATTACCGGAATGCCGGTCTGACCGATTTGCTGGAGGATACGCTGCCCGACCATCGCGTTGGACTGATACAGGTTTCCGCACGCGAACATCTCGACGTCCTGAATCTTGATGCCGGCATCCTTGAGCGCGATCAGCGCGGCCTCGCCGCCCAGTTCTGGAACAGTCTTCTCGGGATAGCGTCCGAACTTAATCATCCCTGTGCCGAGAACATAAACGTTTTCCATCTTAGAACCTCCTGGCGGCCCGGCCGCGGGCTGGGTCCGTCGCTTGCAATTGCATGGCGCCCTGCTTATCCGCGCCGGATTTCAGTTCTTGCTCGGCTTGTACTGGAAGGCGACCACGTCATGACCCTCGCGATCCTTGGCCACGACCGAGGTTACCAGTTCGACCGGCATATCGAACACCTTGCCGGGATTTTTCTGCACGAAATCGGGATCCATCTCGACGAGGTTCGAGCGCACGCTCACGCCGTCGGGAAGATCGACGATCGCGGTGATATACGGCGTCTTGATGCCGGGGAAGGACTGATGGACGACGGAAAAGACATACACCTTGCCCTTGTTCGAGAGTT
>JAJZAG010000211.1 GCA_021799555.1 Deltaproteobacteria bacterium
TCATCTGGGCGCGTGCGCGAAAGCGGCCCGGCGCGGCCGATCCGCAACATTGATTTAGAGGATGGGGTCTTATAACTTCAGGGCTGGAGCGTAGCGGATTCGGGTTGGCTCGTAGGAGGGTGGCTGATGGAGTGGCCGAAGTGCCAGAAGTGTAACGACGGCAAGCTGATTCCTCTGTCGGATTATGGACAGGAAGGTGCTTCCGTGATGTTCAAAGCCTGGGTGTGCACCAATCCGGATTGTGGTTTCAGTTTGCGGGTCGATAAGGGTGAAGTGACCTACGGCCGTCGAATCGAGACCAAGCATTGAAAGCTAATTAATCGGCAGGCAAGCAACGCCGGATTTTCAGGCGGCCCGAATTGGCCGCCTTTTTTTTGACCCGCGTGCTCAAGACGCCGGATGAGCGCAGAGTATACGGATGCTACTTGGGCGACGACCACGCATCTATCGAACGCTGATTGCAACGGCCGCCGGAGCGGCTGCGTGCGTATTGATCGCCGGATGCTCGCTGATAGTTGCGACGTCATCGTCGCATCCGCGAATCGTCACCGATCTCGACAATGGCAAGAGCCTGACCCTCGCGCGCGGCGAGAAGCTCGAAGTAGCGCTCGCTGCGAGTTCCGGCACGGGATACCTGTGGGCGATAAAGGCGAATAACCCCGCCGTGCTGCAGCCGCGCGGTCTGCCGGGTCTCGAGCTTCCAGACGCCGTCGCGCAAAAAACTATCGGTACGCAGACATTCGAGTTTGTTGGCGCGTCGCCCGGTACGGCGAAGCTCGAGCTCCAATACATCCTGCCTTACGAGAGCGACACCGCTCCGGCGCGCAGTTTTGAGATCACCGTCACGGTCCGGCAGTAATCATTTCACCCCGTGCGTGAAGAGTGCGCGGAGCAAGTCATGTTCGAGCGCGGGCACAACTCTCCCGTCGATTCCAGTCATCGTACGCGCCGCGACCAGGGCATTTATGATCGCCTCCTCGGTCGCCTGCACGGCGGCCTCGAACAGTGGGTCCATCCGCGAGTTCCGGAGCATCGCAACGCCGGTTACGTCGCCGCGAACTTTGCGGACGGATGTCGCGGGCGGATTCCCGGTCGAAAACGCCAGGAACAGATCGCCAGACCCGTTGCCGGACACGCTTCCGGTGCGCGCCAGACCCATCGTGAGCCGCCGCGCGATTCGCTTTAGCTGATGCGGCAGAAGGGGCGCGTCGGTCGCCGCGATTATAATGATCGACCCGAGCTCTTGCGCCGCCGCAGGCGCGGACTCGGCGCCGAGAACGCGAGCGAGCGGTACGCCCGCGATTACAAGTTCCTCGCGCCGCCCGCAGTTGAGCTGCACGAGCACGCCGAGGGTGTATCCGCCGTCGTTACGCGCAAGCTTGCGCGAAGCCGTGCCGATTCCACCCTTCCATCCGTATCCGATCATCCCTGTGCCGCCACCTACGCATCCTTCGGCGACGCGGCCCGCGCGAGCGTCGTCGAGCGCCGCAAACGCATGCGCCGGTTTGACGTGGAATCCGTTGATGTCGTTCAAATAACCGTCCCAGGTCTCGGCGACAACCGGCAACGACCACGGCTGGGTCATCCGTCCCGCGCGCAGTTGCCATGCGATCACCGCATCGCGCACGACACCGACGCTATGCGTATTGGTGATCATGATTGGCGACGAGAGGAAACCCGACTCCTCGATCCACGCCGTACCGGTCATCTCGCCATTACCGTTGAGCGCGAAATATCCGGCAAAGACCGGAGCGCCACCGCCACGTCCGCGCGGCAGAATTGCGGTGACGCCAGTGCGCACGGGGCCGCGTCCGGCGCGCAGCTTGCCGCTGCCGCGGATTATCGTCGCGTGTCCGACTTCGACTCCGGCGATATCGGTGATGGAATTCAGCCGTCCGGCAATGCCGTCGAAGGGGATCCCCAGATCGCGTGCGCGCTGCCGCACCGTCTTGCGATTCTCATCTTTCGGCATCGAACGCAAGACTAGCGCGCAGCGTGCCCGGGCGGCTATCGGAAAAGGTGACCTGAAACGCGATCCAGAGCAGGTCTAAGCGATAGCGGGTACCGCAGCGATGATCGGCGCGATCCGGCTGAGCGCCTGCTTTAGTTCGGCGCGCGTCGTACCGATCGCCTTGATGATCGGAAACACTCCACTTTCCAGGAAAGTGCGGGGACTGATACCCGCGCCTGAAGTCTTGAGGCGCTCCTTGTAATCGGGGATAAGCCCGTCGCCAGGCATCTTGAAGTTTGCCAGCACGTGCGCAAAATCCGCAAGCGTCCCTTCGCGATCTTCTTCCATCTCGAGCTCGATCATCGTTCGATAGAAGCGTGCGTGCGCGGCCTCGTCGCGGCTGACGAAGGAAAAGATCGCTTCGAGGACGAGATTGCCGTCGCGGCTCGCGGCCTCGCGCTGGGCCCGATAGGCGATACAGGTCGCCGCTTCCTGCAACGCTCCGTAACAGGCCATCTGGCGATGGGTCGGAAACGGCAGCTTCCACGAATGCGCGAATATCCGGCCCTCGAACGCCGCGAACTCCTCAGGCGTGCGCAGGCCCGAACGAGTCAGGTACTCGCGAAAGACGAGTCCATGCTTCGATTCTTCATAGCTCCAGCAGGCCGAGAACCACGCGGCCCCAAACATCGTGCGCACCAGCTCCATCCCGCGCGCGCTGTAATCCGGCAAATAGAACTCCTCGGCGCAGTAGGTCTCGATACACGCAGCACCGCGCTCGCTGTTATGCGCAGCGTCAAGCTTGTCCCAGGGCACGTCGTCGAAAAGGTTCCAGCGGCGTTTGCGTTCGGCGGATTCGAAGAATTCCAAATAAGTGCGATACATCTTTTCGCGCATGCACGGCGAAATCGGCATTAAAACCTTCTTGGCTCATATGAGCCATGCGACATGTGGCATTTTGCCACAATCAGGTAAGTATGTGCTTTCTCTGATTGGCCGTCCAGTCCCAAGCGAAAATACTTTTCGAGACGGCGTTGCGAGTGAGAATCACTCTCCGCGCGCTGCGCATTTGCCACTACTGTGCATCCTCCCCATAATGCCGCGCGCTTGAAACTATCCGAACGCACGAGAGGAGATTTATGAAGGCAGGAATGTTCTTTGGATGGATCGCAACCGGCGCATTCGCCGTCACTATGGCAGCGTCGATCGTGCTTTCGGCTTCGCCCCGCGCGCTCGCGCAGGACGACACCGAAACGAGCAGCCCCGACATCAAGGTTCCGCCCGCGCAGATGGCGGGAACATGGACGGGAGACATCGTCATTTCCGCGAAGGCTGGGGGCGGAACTGGAACACTGACTTTGGAACTGACTCAGGTCAAGACCACCGTTGGCGGAACCTTCACCGTCTCTGGAGGGGGATCGAAGAGCCCGTCGGGAACAATTCGTGGCAAGGTGGCAGGCGACAAGGTCACGCTGCTGGCTTCGCCAACGAGTCAGAATCATCCCTGTCACGTGCACTTCAAGGGAGTCGTGCTGGGACCCGCTTTCGATGAGTACAAGGGATCATTTTCGTCAATCGTTCACAATCAGCACTGTAACGTCGCCGGGACTTTTGACATTTTTCTGCAGTAAGTAACCCCGCGATCATTTTGTGCACGGGCGCTCGGATCAATCGATCTGCGCGCCCGTGCCATTTGATCTCGGTCAAGCAGTCCCGCAGATCGATTGACGCGCTAATCGCTTGCCCGCAATCGGCACAACAACCAGGCGTCGAGCGACCACTTCCCGGCTCCGGCGATAAGCAGAAACAGCAGCGCCATCGTCATCGAAAAATCCGTCCGCGCGTCGCTTACCATGAACCAGAATCCCTGCGCCGACCGCGCGAGCTCGGGAATTTTCGTCGTTGCGATCGCGGTCAGGATAACGATCAGAAGCGGAACGGCAGCGAGCCGCGTCAGTAGCCCGACGAGGACCAACAGCCCGCAAACGATCTCAACGAAGCCCGCGAAGTGGGCGATGAAAAGCGGATGCGGAAACCCAATCCTCGTGAAGCGCTGCACTCCCATCCTTGGATCGCTGAACTTCAGAATTCCCTGGGTGAAGAAGATCAACCCGGCCGCAAGGCGAATGAATATCGCGCCGCTGGCGTAAGGACCCGGTGCGAGAATTCGATTCATTGTCCTCTCGCATCCCGACGGCTTGCTATCCCCGAGTCGCTTGCGCACTCGAAACGGCGGACGCTTCCGACACAAGGCCGCGGTAGAGCAATCCGCCAAGGACGGCTCCTGTGATCGGCGCGATCCAGAATAGCCATAGCTGGCCGAGCGCCCATCCGCCGACGAAAATCGCAGGCCCGGTGCTGCGCGCGGGATTTACCGACGTATTCGTCACCGGGATGCTGATGAGGTGAATCAGGGTTAGCACCAATCCAATCGGAATCGGAGCAAAACCGGCCGGCACGCGGGAGTCGGTCGCTCCCATAATCACGAACAAAAACATCAACGTCATCACAACTTCGCAGACCGCCGCCGAGCCGAGCACATAGCCACCCGGGGAGTGCGCGCCGTAGCCGTTGGCCGCGAAGCCGTTGCTCAAGCTGAAACCCGCGTTTCCGCTCGCGATAATGTAGAGGACGGTCGACGCGAGGATCGCGCCCAGCACCTGAGCAACGATATAGGGAACGACTTCGGCGGCCGGAAAACGCCCGCCAGCCCATAACCCACACGTCACTGCGGGATTGATGTGGCACCCTGATATGTGCCCAATCGCGTACGCCATCGTGAGCAGCGTAAGTCCAAAGGCAAGCGCCACGCCCAGGAAGCCGATGCCAGTCTTGGGAAAACCGGCGGCGAGGACCGCGCTGCCGCATCCGCCAAGTACCAGCCAGAAGGTGCCGATAAACTCCGCACCCATCCGCCGCGAGAGTGTCATGTTCATGGGTTACGCTCCTTGTCCGCCGTGAGATGGCGAAAAGCTTACTATTTCAGGGGTCGAAAGTCATAGTGATTATTGATGAATAATCCGTGATGGGCGGTTGCCAGCGGCCGATATCATTGCCGCGCGGCGTCGTGATATTCAGATGCCATCGGAGATTACAATGGATATGACCACAGTTGGCACCTTCGCGCTGACAGATTCAATGAGTGGAAACCAGATCGCCGCGTTCGTGCGGAAGCTCGAACAGCTCGGCTATGGATCGTTCTGGTTTCCCGAAGCCTTTGGGCGCGATCCATTCGCGCTGGCCGCGCATATCCTGAGCGTCACGGACCGGCTCGTCGTCGGAACCGGAATCGCCAACGTATGGAAGCGCGAACCGGTCGCGATGATCGGTGCCGCGCGCACGATCGCCGAGTTGTTTCCCGATCGCTTCATCCTGGGAATCGGAATCAGCCACGCGCCGATGATGGCGCAACTGGGTATCAACTACGCGAAGCCGGTTGCATACATGCGGGACTACCTTGCGCGGATGAAGGCCGCACCGTACACCGCGCCGCGCGCCAAGACCGACCCGCCGATTGTAATCGCGGCCCTGATGCCAAAGATGCTAAAGCTCGCGGCGGCCGAAACCAACGGCACCTTTCCGGTTTACATCACGCCCGAGCAGACCGCGCGGATGCGCGCGGCGATAGGCGCCGACAAGTGGATCTGCGTCCAGCAGGTCGCGATCCTCGAGGCAGATTCCGGCAAGGCGCGCCGTGCCGCGCGCAAGGTGCTGGCGTTCTATCTCACCCTTCCAAATTATGTGAGCAGCTTTCGCGGCCAGGGATTCGGCGACGCGGATTTCGCCGACGGTGGAAGCGATCGCCTGATCGACGGACTAGTCGCGTGGGGCGACGAAAAGGCGATTCGCAGTCGCGTCGCCGCACACTACAAAGCCGGCGCAACCCACGTCAGCCTGACGGTAGTGCCCTCGGAAGGAACCCCGCTCGACCGCACGATCGCTCCCGACATGCGCGCATTCGAAGCGCTGGCGCCGCGCCGGTGAGAGCCTCACAACGCAAACGCTCGACAATTATTTATATTAAGACGGTGTGGGTGTATCGACCCGGGATCGCCGCCGGGCGAGACGCCCGCTCTACTGATTTCGTTCTACCGCTCCTGCAGATACCGTCTCCACCGGGACAGGGCGACGCGTCACGGCGATTGCTTCCTTTTAGCAATCGCCGTGACGCGTGGGTGAGGGCGCTCTGCACTGTTCTTTTATAATCGCGCGCCGCTGGCGCGCCGCGCTGAACAGGGACCCTCACCTGACCTCTCACTTTCAAGGCGAGGAATCAGAACCGCCACCGCAGAAGATTTCAGCCGACCGTCAGTTAACTTCGAGCCTAGCAATCCAATTTTGCTGCGTCGGCTCCGCGGAATGATGCGCGTCCATGAAACGCCAAACGAGCGGCCAATTTCCGGCGGCAGGAGCGCGTCGAAGTCGGCGCGTACCCGGATGCGCCCCTTCAGTGCGCCGGGAACCGGGGCTTCACCGCGGCCGCGCACGGCACCGGGCGCGCGCGGACGGCCGACCTTGGCGATCACGATCTTGGTGCTGGCGGCAGCCTCTTCGATCGGGCGCAAGAGCTGCGTTTTCGCCTCGTGAATATTGGCCGTCTTTAATTGCATCGGACCAGACTAAGTCTAGTCTGCTCTTCTAAAATCGGTAACGGGCGCGTGCGCCTTGATCGCGACAGCAAAAAGGGCGGAGCATCGAATGCTCCG
>JAJZAG010000212.1 GCA_021799555.1 Deltaproteobacteria bacterium
CATCGCCTGATCGATCTTCTTGATCTTTTCCGGCGGCGGAATTTTCGAATTCTCGAGCGCATCGGCGGCCGCGATCGCCGCGCCGGCGATTGAGCGGTCGGTGGGATCGCTCGAAGACGACTCGATCTCGCGCGCGATCTTGCGCAGCCGCTCCGCCATCGCCTGCTCCGGCGTTGGAGGACGCACCAGACCCATCGCCGCGATTAGCATCACGGCGGCCAACGCTCCCGCGATGATCGAAGAGCGCAGCAGCGGGCGCCCGAGGTCGAGCGGAAATGCCTGGGCGGGATCGAACCGTTCGAGGAGTCCGATCGCGTGACGCCACAGCAACGGGAACAGCGGGCTGCGCGCGGTTTTGACGGCGTCGGTGCGAGCCGGATCGGCGAGCGCGGCAAGCGTCAGGATTTGCTGCCGCGCGTGCACGGCGTTGTCAACCTGTTCGGCGGCGGCGACGAAATCCATCGCGCGGCGGTAGGCGCGAAACGCGAGCGCGGCGCCGGTCGCGATCGATCCCGCCGCCAGTGCGTACAGCATATCGCGCAGAAGCGCAGCGCGCTCCGGAGCGAGAATATAACCCCATCGCATCCACGTCACCCGGCCAATCACGCCGAGCGCGAACGACAGGACAATCGCCGCAAACACGGGTGCGAGCGCATAAGCCCCCGCGCGGATCGCCGCGACGAGGGCAATTCGATTACGCGCGCGGCCGAGAATTTCAACCGGATTTGGCACGACCCGCAACTATAGCCTAATTCGCGCGAGGTTCGAGGCTTGGCGAAGCTCCGACGCTTGCCCGTTTGGCCGCGCGTTTGATCGCCGCAATAGCGCGCTTGTGTTCATCGAACGTCTTCGAAAATACATGCGTCCCGTCGTCGCGCGCTACGAAGTACAGATAATCGCATCGGGCAGGATAGAGCGCGGCCTCGAGTGAACTCAATCCCGGATTGGCGATCGGTCCCGGCGGAAGTCCCGCGCGCTCATAGGTGTTGAACGCGCTTGGAGTTCGTACGGCGGACGCGGCCGACCCAGCCCCATCGAGACTATACTCAGCGGTCGGATCGGATTGAAGCGGCATCCCGATCTTCAAACGATTATCGAAGACGCACGCGATCAGCCTGCGCTCGCCCGGGACTTTCGCTTCCTTTTCGATAATCGAAGCCATCGTGACCGCCTGCCTCGCCGTCAGGCCGAGCGCGAACATCCGCTGTTCCGCCGCCGGGGTCAGGACCTGATAAAACCGCGAGAGCATCGCGGTCAGAATCTCATCGGAGGTTGCGTGCGGCGGAAATTTGTAGGTCGCGGGGAAAAGATAACCTTCGGCGCCAAGCGGCATCAGCCCCAGCGCGCGCACGATCGGACCGCGCAGCGCGGCTTCCTCGAACTTTGGCTGGCAGACCAAACCGGCGGCCGATAGGCGCTCGGCGATCTGATGAACTGTCAGCCCTTCGGGGATCACGACGGTATTCACCAGAAAATCTCCCGCAACGAGATGTCGCAGCACGTCCGGAATCCGCTCGCCACCGTGAAACGCATACTCGCCCGGCTTGATCGCCCGCGCATCGCCCGTCGCCTCTCCATACAGCAGCATCAGTGTCGCGCTGCGCACGACCCCCGCCGCCGACAGCGCGCGCGCCACCGCGTGGAACGATTCCCCGCGTTCGACAGTGACCGTCCGCGGCGGTGCGAAGAGCCCGGTCGGCTCGAGCCAGTAGAAGCGCAATGCGAGGTAGGCCACGCCTGCAATCGCGATGCATACAAGCAGACCCGTTATGAGCTTGAATCGGGGCATCCGGCGCGATGCCTTTATCATGGTACTTGGCCGGCCGTCACGCGCTCCTGAAAAGCTTCAGCGCCGCGGCATTCATGCGGAGCTGTCAGTATTCGACTTTTGCGAGTGCGCTTCCAGCCATCCTTCGAGAATCACCGCGGCGGCCATGCTGTCGCGAGCTGCCTTGCGGCGTCCCCGGCGAACCGAAGCGGAAGCGAGCCGCTCATCCGCCTCGATACTCGAGAGGCGCTCATCCTGAAAATCGATTGGCAATCCAAGATATTTGCCGAGCTGGATACCGAATTGGCGAGCGGCAAGGGCAGTCGTACCTTCGCTCCCGTCCATCGACAGCGGTAAGCCGATGACGACTCGGGCGACCTCGCGTCCGGCAAGCTGGCGTTGAATCGCGGCGAAATCGAGCCGGTTTGAGCGCCGCTCTATTGTGCACAAAGGATAGGCACCTATCCCCGAGGCGTCGCTGACCGCCAGACCGATCCGCTTTTTTCCGAAATCAACTGCCGCAATGGTCATCTTGTAACATGCCGTATGTTACCATCTCGTCACACTGACCGCTATCAAGCCAAAAGTGTGTGAGAATAAATAACGCCTATGGGTTGCATTCGCTGACCGAATCCCTTAGCTTGGCTTTCGATGCGTTCTCGGGGGAGAACTGTGGATGAGATTTCGCGCGCGCTGACCGCCGTCGTGGTGGGAGCGCTCGTAACGGTTGCCGCGCTGCACCTTTTTTTCCGCACCGGCCAGAACCAATCCCCGGCAGCGGTTGAGGCAATCGTCGCCGGCGTCGATTCCAGCCCAGATATCACCTACTCCGAGACAGCCCATCCCGCCGCAACCGCTATCACAATCAGCATGACCTTGGACCGTTCGGCTTCGGTCGTCCGTTATCTCGAAGATGCCGGATTAGAAAGAGACGAAGCCCGTCGCTGGGCGCAGATTTTTGGGCAGGCGGCGGGAACCGCCTATTTCTACCGCGACCATCAGCTTATTCTCTACAAAGATCCCGAGACCGGCGACCTACGCGGCTTCAAATACGACATCAATCTCAAGACCTCGGTCACGGTCGCGAGTCTGGGCAATATGGTGCTGAAGGCGCATGCCGCGCCGATCGAGTATTATCTTAAGCCGATCAAGCTTGCGTTTGCCGTGAAAGACAACTTCAAACGAGCCGCAGCCAAACACGGCGTCCCGAGCCCGATTGTCGAAACGCTCGAAAACGCTTTCGCTGACCGCCATGCCCTCGACCGCCTTCGCCCGGGCTCGGCGGTCAAGCTGATTTATCAGGAGAAGATCAGCCGCGACGGCACGTATCACCTGATTGATGGAGTCGAGGCGGCGCAAATCAGTTTTGGCGACCGCACGATGCGGGCGTATGCGTTTCGCGACGAGCACGGCCAGCCGCATCTCTACGACGAGCACGGACATGCGCTCGGTCCGCAATTCCTGCGTTTTCCCGTGAATTTCAAGTATATCTCGTCAGGGTTTTCATTTCATCGCTACCATCCCCTGCTCCATATCTACCGTCCGCACGTAGGAGTGGATCTGGCTGCAGCCTATGGCACCCCCGTAAAGGCGGTTGCTGACGGTCGTGTCGAGCAGGCCGGATGGGCTGGCGAACTCGGGAATAGCGTCAGGATTCAGCACGAGCTTGGGATGACCAGCATCTACGGTCACATGGCGCGCATCAGCCCGGATGTGCGTCAGGGCTCGTACGTTCATATGGGCCAGGTGATCGGATGGGTCGGTTCGACGGGACTATCGACGGGACCGCATCTGCACTTCGCGCTCGAGAAGCAGGGCGCCTACGTCAATCCGCTGACCGAGAAACTCGGCGTTAATCATCAGGTCTCGCCGCGGATGATCGCGCTGTTCGACAATATGAAGCGGCGTTACGAAGCGGCGCTGGCAAAGCTGCCCGATCTCGGAAGCCATTTCGTCACCGCCGATGCGCGCAAGCCCGCCATCTCGCCGTTTGGCGATATGTACCACGTCACGCTGGCGCATCCGCGCGGCAATCCCTTGCATCCGCGCAGCCGTCATCACTATTGGAGCCGCGCGAGCAGGCACGGCCACTTGCTGCGTACGATTTCGAGCGGAGATCCGCGCAACGGCGCGATGTAGGTCGCTCCTTGTCAGGCTCGAATCTCCGGGCGCGCCGGTCGCCGATCGGGCGCGAGGCTATCTCACCTTACCCGTGAACCGCGCGAAGGCCGTGCCGCGATGAGGCAAAGCTGGGAGAGCGAGTTTTTCTCCAGCGCGCCGCCGCGAATCTTCGCACATCGCGGCGACGGCGGTGAGTTTCCCGAAAATACGATGCCTTCATTCGAGGCGGCGGCGCGGATTGGCGCCGAATACTTCGAACTCGACGTACACATGACCCTCGACGGCGAGGTCGTCGTTTCGCACGACGGCGACCTTGAGCGCGTATGCGGGCGCAAGGGCGCGATCGCCGCGATGACGCTGGCCCAGGTGCAAAGCGCCGATGCGGGCTACGCGTTTTCGCTCGACGGCGGAGCGACCTTTCCGTTCCGCGATCGCGGGATTCGAGTTCCGCGGCTCGCCGACGTGCTCGGTGCCTATCCGCGCGTCAAATTCATCGTCGAGGTCAAGCAGACCGCGCCGAGCGTCGTTCCGGCGATGCTCAGGGTAATCGATCGGGCCGGGATGCGCGCGAAGGTGCTGGTCGCGAGCGAGCATCAGCCGCCGATCGACGAGATCCGCACGCTTGCTCGGGGAATCCCGACGAATTTTCCCTACGGCGAGGTCGCGGAATTTTTGCAGGCGATGGCGGCGCGCGACGGCGGCTATGCGCCGCTAGGCGCCGCGCTCCAGATTCCGCCCGAATACGAAGGCTGGAAACTCGTCACTCCGGATAGCGTGGCGTTCGCGACGGCGGCTGGCGTGGAAGTCCACGTCTGGACCATAAACGACCCCGCCGAAATGAACGCGCTATTCGACCTCGGCGTAAAAGGCATAATCACCGATTACCCCGCCCGAGCCCTGGCCGTCGCCCGCAAACGCTCAACCGCGCGCTAAAAGATGGCAGCTTGTTGCCGCCGATGCGAAACTGATCCGGGGTTGGAGTGAACCCCAAAAGGGGTACAAGACCCGATCCTTCAGTGCGGCCGATTCTGGTGCTGATGCTGGAGGCTGCGCAACGCCAGGGCCGCTATCGCGAAGTCATGCATCGCGCGGTCAACGCCTACCAGCTGCTGATCATCGATGAGATCGGTTACCTGCCGATGAGCCGCGATCAGGCCAACCTGTTCTTCCAAGTCGTGGCGCGCCGCTATGAGCGCGGTTCCATGATCTTCACTTCCAATCTGACCTTCGGTAGCTGGGACAGCGCGTTCGCCGGCGATGGCGTGCTGACCGCCGCGATGCTCGATCGGGTCCTCCACCACTCGACTATCGTCAGCATTAGCGGCGACAGTTACCGACTCAAGGACAAGCGCAAGGCCGGACTGCTCGCTGCAGCAGGAAGAGGCAGGAAGAATTAGCCGTGCAGTTTGCCCCCATCGCGGCTGGTGCCGCAGCAGCTTTTCTCGCGCGAGCAGGATGGAAGCATTTTGCACCTTATGCTACGCTGGCAAATGGACGTTCTTGATTTCTCGTGGGCAATCGAACCTCCGGGCTCCGACCTCGATTCGTGCCTGGTGTGGCGTTCCTTCTTGCCGTCGGAATGGCAGCTGCGCCTGGATGCGCGACGTCCGGGGGCTCTGGCAGCTCGCTCGGGAATCCGTTTCGATGGAAACCGGCCGAGGTGCTCTATATGCCGCCAAACTTCCATCCTTCTCATATTAGCGGCCCGCCGGATAGCTGGGCCGTCTACGCGGTAGGCAATAATGCGGGTTTCTCCACGCTGGTTAAGCAACTGTTCAGTGACCGCCCCGTCGGTGAGGAGCAGTTGACGTTTGAATATATGGCCGTCAGGCAGGCCGACTACGCTCGCAAGGGAACTTTGCGGTTCGATGCAATCTTGATCGCCGTCGGCCCGAAACCAGCGCAGTCGCCTCAATCGAGCGCGCTTGAAGCTGAAAAGGCTGCGCATTCCAACTGCACCAGCGCCGGTAATGTCAGCTACCACGAAATTAGCAGTACCTCTGACGACTATGTTTTTGACGCGGTTGGCGCCACGTGCGGCTGGGATCAGAATTTCGAACGGGTAGTCCGGCTCACCTACGGGCAATACAGAGCTTACAAGATCAGCTATGTGAAGACGGGCGGAACGCTCAATCCGAAGGAAAAGGATCAAGCGGTCCAACTGGTCTCATCGTTCAGCGCCGGGCAGTGTCCCTCGCCGTCTGCGGATTGTTCTTTGCCAATTTTTTTTGAAACGGGTCCGCTCCCCACTGGCGTTACGCCTTAGCACAGGCTTCCCGCAAAACTGCTCGGGTTGATAGGATCCAAGCTAGGTTGATCGCCCACCGCACGTACGCAGGATAGTCTGCGCGCGTGAGTGTGGCCAACGCGCAGGCAGAGCAGCACCAGGAAGGCACGCGCAGACCCAGGCTGCTCACTCCTTGGAAAGTCCAGAAAGTAAACAGAGCGGCGAGGGGGAAGGTCTCCCTCGCGCTCCCCCTGTTCAGCAGCGCTGGGCGGGTCAGTTTCATTTCGACAACCTTCCCGGAAAGGTGGGTCAAGATTCAATCGGCGTTGACAAGCTCCCGCGCTCTGCACGGCGGCACCGGCTAAAGCCGGTGCCGGATCACAGGCTAAAGCCCGTGCCACGCGAAACCCCGCGCGCCCCGTCCGGGCGAAATTCGAGCACCCGCGCGATCGAACGCGTTCCTCGGAACACCGGCTCACCCCGCGACTTCGCCGCGCATTTCGCAGAAAAAAAGT